>CAYGYP010000220.1:0-4102 GCA_964354115.1 uncultured Candidatus Bathyarchaeia archaeon
AGCCGCGCATCCACCGCGCCTTCCCGGGCGGCCTGGAGGACCTCGAGGTCTATCGGCAGGAAGTGGTGGAGGGAGTCCATGACCACTGGATCGCCCCGGACGAAGGGAAATGGACGTATACCTACCACAAGCGCCTGTTCGCCTACGAGATTGAGGGCGTGGTCATCGACCAGGTCAACTATATCGTCGATAAGCTTAGCCGGGCCGGACATTCCCGGCGGGCCCAGGCCATCACCTGGAACCCCAAGCTCGACCCTCCCACCTATGATCCTCCCTGCCTCCAACGGATCTGGTGCCGACTCCTTCCCGACGGCCAGGGCGGATTGGTCCTCAACATGAACACCCACTGGCGCTCGCGGGACGCGTACAAGGCGGCCTATATGAACGCCTTCGCCCTGACCGATCTGCAGCGGGTGATCGCCGGCCGGATCGCAGAAAAGACGGGCCGTCCCGTGCGCGTGGGCCGGTACGCCGACCTCGTCGACTCCTTCCACATCTATGGTTCCTACTTCGGGGAATTCAAGGGCTTTCTATCGCTCGTCGAAAAGCGGAGTTTCGAAGACCGCACCTGGAACTCCGAATACGCTGAGCCGATGTTCGCCGAGGCGCGGGAGAGGCTGAGGCGAGAAAAGGAAGGCAGCTAAGCTCCCCGACCTCATCTATTACTTCCAGATCATCCTCTGGACAATCAATTCCTCGAACCCGTTTTCTTTTTCGCGGTAATGATAGAGGCAGCCTATCTTTGCTTTCGCATAGTTGATTTGAGGGAAGAATTGGGCATATCCGGTGTTCAGACTTTTCCGGCCGATGAAAACTCCATCGGCATTGAAGATGTCATATAAGAACTCTCCGGCGTTCTCCCCCGGCTCATAGGTCATGACAAAGAGGCGGCCCTCGTCGTCGACGAAAAAAGAGCTCATGGGGGGAAGGGGATCGGGAAAATAGCGGTCATGTGAGATCCCGGATTTGTCATATCCCGGGCCGAGTCGTGCTTTTTTTATTTCTCCCGTGGCCACGACGGGGCGGTAGTCTTTTCTAATTTTCCTTCTGAGATTCCCTCGCAAGTCGTAATCGAGAATCTCATACCCTCGCTCTTCGTTGGCCATGTAGATGTGGTCCTTTGAAACCCGCCAGATAAAGAATGGGGGAAGCGTTTTATTGTCCAGATTATATTTGTGGCGATCCAATTCCTTGATTTCTTTGAAGTCCGGCGTGCAAAGAGACAGAGTATAAGGAAAAGGCTGGTCTCTTGAATCCCGATCCTCGTATTTCGGCCTGTACACCAGCAGAGTACCGGCTTCAAGAGGGTAGCAATAAGAAATTGAAAAAAGAGGCCGGATCTCCTGAAGGAGATGTCCTTCTTTATCGAAGACAATATATTTTCTCATTCGATCCGTAAGGGCGATTCTTCCATCTGCAAAGACCCTGTTGAGGAAAGGCCACTCCAGCTCTCCGGGCCCCTGGCCGAAACTTCCAAAGCTGTCGAGAAACTCGCCCTCCTCATTGAATCGATAGATGAAATCCCTTTTATTTTTGAACGCGACGATATAGATATTCCCTTCTCCATCGACGTCGAATTCTCCCGGCTGGCCCAGCCCCGCCTCGGCCAAGTCTTCTCTTTCCAGATCGATTGCCAAGACCGGTTCCAGGTCAAATGTCGATGGCTCTCCCTTAAAATGGTATGGTTCGAGGTGATTGATGACGATTTCAACCCCGTCCTCGTAAGCCTTGTCGACCCGGGTTTTGGAAGAGCAAGAGAAGACGGATCCAGATATAAGCAAGACGAATACGGGCCAATTGCTTCTAGACACGAGGCTCCCCATTCTTAAACTCCACTTTATAATACGCCGTTGATAACCTATTTATTTATGCTTCGCGCTTTTGCTGTCTGCTATTTCGCTTGCGGCGGCTTTCTTCTTTTTGCCCTCCGAGCGGCTAGGCGCGGGGTCTCAATGCCGACCTTCCGTCCCGCCAGGATCCATTCCACGGCCGCCTCGATCCGGCGGGTTTTCGTCTCGAGCCGCTTCGCGCTCTGAATCCACCACCCCCAGAGCTTTCTCTGGGAGGCGGAAAGGGCGTCGAATTTCTCCCGGGCGCCGGGCTGCGCCGCCAAAACCTCGAGCAGCTCGGCCGGCGTCTTCGCGTCCCGGTCGATCGCGTCGAGCGTCGTCCACGAGCCCTCGCGCTTGGCCTCCCGGACTTTGGCCAGGCCGGGTTTGCACATCCGTCCCTCGGCCGAAAGCCGGGCCATACGGTTCTTGTTCGAGGCGGACCAGATGCTTCCGGACTTCCGTGCCGTCCACCTCTGCATGTAACGCTCCGGGTCGAGGGCCCGCACAGTCGAATCGATCCAGCCGTAGCAGAGCGCTTCGTCGAGGACCTCCTCGTAAGTGACCGATTTCTTCCCGGTACCCTTTTTATAGTAGGCCAGCCAGATTTCCGAGGCTTTGTCATGATTGGCCGCGAGCCATCGCCGCCAGGCCTCCCGATCTCTGAACAGTTTGGGTTCGATTCGTGTTTTCATATCGGTGTTCTCCGGCGCAGCGTCTGTCCGTGGCGCTTCACTCAATATTCCATGGAAATGCGGTCCGGATCAAGATTCGCTCGAGGATCCGAATCGGCCGAAACGCCCCGGCGGATTACATCATGTTCCGCAGGGTCTGTGCCGAGGGCGACGAGCAATATTAAGAAAAAATGAAGAAAATAGGAAGCACTCGACTTGACATATCTTCCCCCCTGCAAAGTTGCCATCCAGAAAGATATTAGATCACAGGAAGAGATGATTTCAAACAGGAATGATCCGCCGGGGCAGGGAATATGGTCTCTTTTGAACTGTAGAGTATGTGTCCGTACACGCACATCGATGATTTGACATCACTGTCCTTGAAAGCTAAATTGAAGCAAGGAGTCATAGGACAGAAAGGGGAAGGATTATGAAGTCGAAAATAGCCTTTATATCAGCAATGATATTGCTCTCAATTCTCGTCGCTTTCTACGTCCTTGGACAACAAGAGGCTCGATGGAAAGGCAAGATTGAGGAGGAGGACGGGGTTAAGATTATCAAAAATCCAGACAAGCCTCTATACGGAGAAATTGAGTTTGAGTTAGAAGAAGATTTAAGCATCGGCAATAACGAAGATGAGAACTATTCATTTAACCGGGTCAGGGGGCTAGTTGTGGATGAAGAAGAAAATATCTACGTATCGGATACAGATCATTGGAGAATCCAGAAGTTCGATCGCCACGGAAAATATCTGCAGACATACGGCATAAGTTCCCTTGAGCAGCCGATGAAAGCCCTCCTGGATAAAAAGACGGGCTTCCTATATGTTCTGGATAGTGGAGATATAAAAATATTTGATAAAGAGGAGGCATGTCTGGCTCACATCCCTATCGAACCCAGCGACTTTTTTCTGTCCCAGGATGGGAATATCTTTGTCGTGACATATTCAGAACCGTTCGTATTTCTCAGAAAGGTCAACTCTCAGGGCCGGATTCTCAGGGAACTCGCCAAGTTTCCTTTTGAACAGATCGTAGGGGGATTTTTTGAGGGCATGCTGCCCGGGGATGATCGGGCAGGCATCGAGTATGACTTCTTCGTCACTCAAATAGATATTCAGACCTTAATTTACGGATATTCGAGAGAGTATGAGCTGAACATTCTGGATGATCTCGGAAAGCCAATTCTCAAAATTCGAAAAGAAGAACCCTATAGTGAATTTTCAAAAGCCCTCAAACAATCAGTGATGGGAGACGTACTTCCTCCGCACAGGCCTTTTTTTCATTCGCTGTTCACGGATGGTGAAGGATTAATTTTCGTCCAGAAGAATTTCCCTACTGTATTCGAAGATCGAAACTGCGACGTTTTCAGCAGAGATGGATATTATTTGTATAAAACATCTATTCCCAGAGGCATTAAACTCATCGATAACGGCTACCTCTATACATTCGAATCTGGCAAGATTAGCAATAATTATGCTCGGCAGATAAAGCGCTACAGGATCAAGAACTGGCAATTGATTAAGAGAGGGATTCAAAAAAATTAGAAAGGAAGGCGGGTCGGGGAACCGCCGGGACACTCAAAAGCGCCGCCGGCGTTTTG
>CAYGYP010000221.1:0-4090 GCA_964354115.1 uncultured Candidatus Bathyarchaeia archaeon
AGAAGCTCTCGGGTAAATTCATGTGTCCAGGTGTTGGGCCTGATATCGTCCAGGGGACTGGATTTTCGGCCTGACCTTTCTCTCATCCTGTATCCGAGCCAGGATTTCACGACCTTTAAACCTGAAACTTCAAACTCATAGACGTTCTTGTCAACTGGTCCGAAGCGACCGTCGCCGACCTGAAGGATTCCTTTGTTTTCGTCAAAGGAAAACTCGTTAGGATAGCCTTCTTCGCTATCCGAAACGCCCCGAAGACATCTCGCATTTCCTTGGGGAACCTTCCCCTTAGGCCGATCCTCGGATGCCATCCGCTCGCCATAGGTATGAAGCCAGATAAGACGTTTTCCAAATTCGGAGGCCTTGAAGAAAAGCGCAGAATTTTTTGTTAGCGGCACGCGAATGTGACGACTTTCGAGTTCTTTTTCGAAGCGAGATGTGTATTCAGGTTGAGCAAGCACGGTATAAACGTATCCGGCTAAATCCTCCGGAGATACGGTTCTTTCATATTCCTTGGTCAAGAATTCAAGCAGGCCCGGCGGAATGTTCGGCTCTTTTGCCGAAGAATCGCAATAAAGCGGCATGGTATCCTTGCCACCATAAGACCCTCGAAAATAATGTAGATCGGGAATCGCAGCACAGCTCACTATTGCAGGGCCGAACCCTAAAGATATAGAAAATAAGCTAGAAAAATACACTTGCCGGTCGCTGTGCGCTTGCCAAAGCGGCGGCGATGGACGATCGAGGAATCTTGCATCCCCAATGACGTATTGACGATCAAACGATCTATATGCATACGGGACAACTGGAATGCAATACGCGTCGTTCTCTTGAGACAAAGCTCTTAAATAAACGCGACTCGGGGGCAATTGATGAGCCTCCTGCCAGAACTTTCTTCCGGTTGGGGATTCTTTGAAAAGCATGGTTTGCTCGGAGGAGTTTGCGTCAAAAAGGCATTTTATTTTCCCCCTAAGCGCGTTTTCAGCAGGGTCGATTACCCATGTCCTTCCCGCTTTCACACCATTATTTTGCCAAGGAAATAAATCAGAAATGCTTGGCCAGGTTACAAAATTGCCCGAGATTTCTGGCCGAAACGGTGCCTGCCATTCGCTCGGGACATCAATCCAGGATAGGCAACGCGATGATGTCACTCCGTCCAATATTTTACGTTTTTCTTCTCTTTCGCCCTCGATGCGAGTATATCTGACCGCCGCCGGCGTATCGTCTTTTTTCCTCTCTTTTCGCCAGGCGACAAATACTGCGATCGGCGTCTTTATGGCAAAAATGTTCTCGTCCTTTCGAGTTCCTCTACCCTCGCCACCCAAGTCAATGATATCTATGTGATCGCAAATTCTGCGCATGTGTTCCCTGAGCCCGGAAAATGCGTCTCCCTCCAGATAGCTTGAAGCCGTAATAAAAGAGACGACTCCAGGGCCGGTGGCTGTCTTGTGTTCGAACACTTTCCAAAGCGCCCAGCGGATGAAATAGACATATTGATTGTAAAGATTTTTGAGATGGACGCCGTGGCCGGCTTTCCGTGCCGGCTGGATAAAGTCTTCTAAAATTGCGGGCTCATTTTTATCTCCATAGCGAACCCATCCGCCGGTGATGGCTTTATTTGCTTCGTCCGCCGCCTCATGCCGACCATAAGGCGGATTACCCAGGCAAACCAATACTTGCTCGGCGTCCTTGATCTTGAGGGCGCGCTCATGCTCCTGGGCAATTGGCTTATGAAATAGCGGCGGCGCGGGCGGTTTGACGTGCGGAGATTCAAGCGTGTTGGTCAGGTAAATGCTGATTCCGGCCGGAGGCAACTTCACTCCTTGCGATGTCAAGGCGGTGGTAAACCGAAGCTGAGCGACGGCATACGGCCCGACCATCCATTCGAAGCCATGAAGATTATGAATCAATGATCGCGCTCCCCCTTTGACTGCTCCTGGGCCTTCCTCAGATTCAACCCTTTTCAGCGCATGATCGATGATTCCGAGAAGATAAGTGCCTGTTCCAAGCGCCGGATCAAGAGTTATGACTCCTGGCTCGACGAATCCCATATCCTTGCCCAGGTTTCGGGTCAAAATTTCATCGATCAGCCTGACCTGACAACGGACGACTTCAACCGGCGTGTAATAAACTCCCCAGGATTTACGGAGCTTCGGGTCGTATTTGGCCAGAAAATGCTCGTAAAAAAATAGCCAGGGTTCTTCCTCTAAAGAAGCAGCCTTCATGGCTTCCAGGGGGATTTCGTGAATAACCCGCTGGGCCAAAGAAACCGAGGAGGAAATTTCTTTCAATACAAGGGGATCCGTTAAGAATTGCAACGATCGCGATAAAAGCAAATGTTGGGATTCCAGGGTCTTATAGGCGCTCATCAAATCAAGGACATTGGCACCCTCGAGATGCGAAAGAAGAAGCGCAAAGATAATTGTCTGGGCATAGGCGTCGGCGAACTGCTGATCCGTTGCATCCGGGAAAAGAAGTTTCTTGATTTCTTCCCTGAGGCTTTTCAACGGCGATTTGCCCGCGTTCAATCCATCCAGGACTTCTTCCCGGATTAGCCAGCAATAGGGGGCGAGGAATTCTGCTAATTCTTTTGGCTTGCCGGGAACGATGGGTGTCCAGGACGAAAATTCCGCAAAAAGCTGGAATAGGGCTCGCGCATCAGTTTCCTCAACTGCGGATCGGCTTTCGGTCCGAATATCGCCTGACAAGCGGATGCGTTTTCTAAATAGCTCGCCGCTTCTATAAAGAGACCATTCGTTGCCATCCGCATATATGAGGTTGGGCATGCTCTTGAACCGGCTCCACTGATCGCGATCGTGTGCTTTAAACAACTCAGGATTTGTCCCTTTCCCTGGAGCCTTAACTTCGATATATCCGATGAGAACTTGACCGTCATAGACAGCATAATCGGGCTTCCCTAAACGATCTCTGAGGAGTGGCTCTCCGGTTAGAACAATCTTCCTTGAAATTATTTCGCCGTAGGAAGATAAGAGCTTCTCAACTGGAGCGCGCAATTGATCCTCTGGTTCGCCTGAGCCGAGGGACGAAAACTTAGCCGTCACTTTCTCGGCAAATTCTTGAAGAGGAAAGAAAAGCTGCTCTTCCGGCGCGAGCTCCCTGACACGCTTAAGTTGCTTTGCGTAAGTCCCGTTTTTATATTTTTTTGAACTGAATTCTTTTCTCATGGAATTCTCATTGCTGCCGACTTATGTAAGTGGCCCTATCCTTTAGGTTAATTATCATCATCCAACGGGGACCTGTCAAATAACAGATTAGATAAACGCGCAAATGGGGCGGATTGAGTTTTCGGCGCAAATTGGATATCCTTCGGCCGGAGGACCGATGAAAAAAATCGGGTTCATTGACTATTTTATCGACAACTGGCATTCCAATAATTACCCCCGGATGATCCGGGAATCGGCGCTCCGGGACGAGTTCGACGTCGCCCTGGCCTGGGCGGAGACGGACCCGCCCGGGAAAAAGCCGCTCGACGTCTGGTGCAAGGAGCAGAACGTCCGCCGGGCGGGCAGCCTGGAGGAGGTCGTGAAAAGCTGCGACTGCATCGTGGTGCTATCGCCCGATGACGGCGACCGCCACCTCCGCCTTTCCCGCTACGCCCTCCAATCCGGCAAGCCGGTCTACGTCGACAAGCCGTTCGCCGACAAGATCTCCGACGCCAAGGCCATGTTCGACCTGGCCGGGAAACACAAGACGCCGCTCATGTCGAGCTCGTCGCTTCGGTTCGCTCCCGACTTGGTCGCGGCCAGGGCCGATAAAATCAAAGACAAGAAGGTCCACTTCGTCTCCGCCTGGGGCGGGGGCCGGTTCGACGTCTACATCGTCCATGTGCTGGAGATGCTCGTCATGACCCTGGGCCCGGGAGCGCGCCGGGTGATGTGCGCCGGAAGGCCGCCGGCCGAGATCATGGTCGTCGATTACTCCGATAAGCGCCGCGGCCTGGTCCAGCTTTTCCCCGGGTTCGAGTTCGGCCTCGCCGCGACCTTCGGCGAGGACGAATCTTTCGCCCTCAACAACATGCAGGGATTCTTCGAGGTTTTTATCGCCGCCATGCTGAATTTCTTCCTCAGCGGCC
>CAYGYP010000222.1:0-4080 GCA_964354115.1 uncultured Candidatus Bathyarchaeia archaeon
TTTTCCAATTCTCCTGGTGACATTTCCTTTGGATTGCATCTTATCCCGCCCTTGCCTCCACCGAGTGGCAGTCCGGTAACAGCCGTTTTCCATGTCATCCAAGCTGACAAGGCTATCACTTCATCTAACGTTAATTCAGGGTGGTATCTTATGCCGCCTTTTGTTGGACCAAGCACATCATTATATTGGACTCGATAACCGGTGAAAACCTGTATGCCACCATCATCCATGACTACGGGAATATTCACTATTATGGTTCTCATTGGTCTTTTTAGCATCTCATGCAATCCGGGATCTAGATTCAGGTTTTTTGCCGCTATGTCCAGAAGTTTTAGGACAGCTTCATATGGGTTCGGGGAAGCAACGATCGGCACCAACGTTTCCAATCGAATCGATACTGAAGTCTGAAGTTTCTCCACGAGGTTCTGGAAATTCTCTTTGACTACTTCGCCGTTGCCATTTGAACTTCCGAAAAACCAGTGATAGGCCTCGATGATAGAGTCTGATCTTTTCGTGGTAAACGAGCCAGCTGGACTCATTTTGGGATTTGCTGAGAAGTAGTCGATCATGGTGCGAAGCATGTTGATCTCTTCGTTCGACAGTTGAAGCCACTTCTTTATCGGGCGCGGCGCTTCCACGTTAACGTACTCTGCCTCGTTGAGCTTCTTCTGAAGCTCTTCAAGTATCCCCCAAGCGTCAGCTTCCGAAATGCCAAAGTTTTCTGAGTACGTGGTTACAAGTGCATAGTGGGCCGTTGTGTAGCTTTCAATCTTCGCCGTCAGCTCAGGTTTCTCCACGAAGAAGTCAGTCATCAGTTTTATCATTCCTAATTCTCGTCCAGAAAGTTCTATTGGGTTCAACACTCATCTTTCACTCCATTTTTGTGTAGCATAAGTAAAGCCATGTTCATATATAGAAAGCTAATGTACATAATGTACACGCTTGAACAGCAGTGCACCAACCTAAACATTTTTAACATTGCCCATCAATCAAAGAATGTGAACTTGCCATGCCGAAACACGAAGACAGTATGCTCTCCACAGGAGTAAAGCCTTTAGACAAACTGCTAGAAGGGGGACTCTTTCTAGGTGAAAATGTCGTATGGGAAGTGGAATCCGCAACATTTGCACGTGAGTTCCTTTACACGTTCATAAAACAAGGCATCATTGATGGAAATCAAGTGATCTATCTTGATTTCATATACCCACCACAAGCGATAATGCTGCAGCTGAAACCTCTAATCAAAGCCTTTCCAGATGGCTGGGAAAACAAGCTTCTTGTCCTAGACTGCTTCTCTGAATCTTCAGGACAGGGCGAACTGGTCTTCGTTGATTTCTATGATAAGGCACCATCATGGATCAGAAAAGTCCCAAGCTCAAAGGACCCTGAACAGTTTCACAGATTCTTTGGGAGAATCGAACGGGAATTTGTCACGTCTGGAACGAGGTTCGTCTTCAACAGTCTATCATTGATGGAGCACGTCTGGGGAAATGAAGCTGTAATGGCCTTCTTCAGCCATGTCTGCCCGGCTTTGTATGCTTATCAGACATTAGCTTACTGGACAATAGCTAAAAACGCACACCCGAAAGAATTCTGCGCCCTACTGGAACACATAACGCAGGTCGTAATTGACTTATCCAAAGTAGGTGGAAAAAGGTATATTGAAGTCAAAAAAGCTGGTGGACGATACAACCCGGAGACTTATGAGCGCCGCGAGTACTCAGTTGAGGGCCTAAAAATCGAGTTTTGACAAAAGCACTATCGATTTTTCCATGTTCATAAATGTTCATAATTCGACTAAGTCAAAGCAATACTTAAATGCCAAGTCAGAATAGTGATCTACTCTAAAATTTGTAAAGATCAAGGAGAGAGGAAAAATGACTGAACGTGTACATAAAAACAGTTCATACCTAAACGGCAAATCAACAACTGGAACTCAAACCCGTGTCAAGGACACAAGCCCAACGAGTGGAATGTGCCCCATCTGCATCCGCGATTGCCCATTCCTATGCGAAATAAGCCTATCAGCTTTCAGAGGAAGAGAGGCACTTTATCCAGAGCCTGTGCAATTCGGCTACAGCACAGCTGGAGCGTTGAAAGACTTCGGATTGGACTGGTCACATTTCAACATACAGGCAAGCCTCTTCGAAGCAGAAGGAATTGAACCAAACCCCGACAAGACCATTTTCCCGAACGTCAACATAGAAACCAAAGTTGGAGGAATACCGCTAAAAGTCCCCATTCTAAACGGAGCATTTGGCTCAACTGACGTTGCAAGACTGAACTGGGAAGGCCTAGCCGTGGGAGCAGCGATTTCCGGCGCATCCGTAATTGTCGGAGAAAACGTCTGCGGCATGGACACGGAAGCACAGATCACAAACGGAAAGGTCACACAGTCAAATGAACTAAAGCGAAGAGTTGACCTGTTCAGAAAATTCTGGGACGGAAAATACGGCGAAATAGTTGTCCAAACAAACGTTGAAGACCAAAGATTAGGTGTCGACGTCTACGCCATCTCAAAACTCGAAGTGAACGTCATAGAAAGAAAATGGGGACAAGGAGCAAAAGCCATCGGAGGCGAGGTCCGAGTAAGAGACTTGGAAAAAGCAAAGCTGTTGAAGAAGAGAGGATATGTGGTAATCCCCGATCCAGAAGACCCATCAGTCCAGCAGGCCTTCAAAGAAGGAGTGTTCAAATCCTTCGAAAGACACAGCAGGGTGGGCATACCAAAAGAGAAGAGCTTCGCCGAAGACATAGAATGGCTGAGAAAACAAGGCGCAAAGCACGTAACGCTAAAGACTGGAGCGTACAGGCCTTCGGCTGTCGCCTACACAATGAAGATGGCATCAGAAGCCAAGATTGACTATGTATCCTTCGATGGGGCAGCAGGCGGAACCGGCATGAGCCCCGTACCCATGATGGACGAGATGAGTATCCCAACGGTTTATCTAGAAGCCATAGTCCTGAAATGTGCACAGTTGCTGAAGAAAAAAGGACGCTATGTTCCAGACTTGATCATGGCTGGCGGTTTCATCGAGGAGACATCCATTTTCAAGGCCATTGCAATGAGCAATTTCGGAGATGGCCCATTCGTGAAAGCCGTATTGATGGGACGGTCGCCAATAACCGCAGCGTTCAAAGGAAGCTACTTCAAACAGCTCGCCGAAGAAGGCAAGTTGCCAAAAGCCTTTGCAGACAAGTTCGGCGCCACACCAGACAAATTCTTCATTGCTACGCCTGAATTGAAGAAGAAATATGGCGAACGCTTCAAGGAAATACCATGGGAAGCCGTGGGAGTCTACACGTACCTAACCGACCGAGTAGGTGTTGGACTCAAGCAGCTCTTGGCAGGCAATAGAAAATGGAAGCTGGAACTCGTCGGCAGAAACGATTTGATGAGCCTATCTGAAAGAGCCGCAAAAGTCACAGGCATACCGATGCCCGACGAAGTAGAGAAAGGCGCCATTGAGAAGATCTTAGGCTAGCACCCCCAATCTTTTCTTTTTCCCAAAGTTCCGCAGTAAACCTTAAATTACAGCATTTTATCAAGCTGAAAAACACGTTGGGAGAGGTCATTATGGCAAAAACGCTATCACCATATGGCGTCGCGTTAGAACAGCTGAGGCTTGCGGCGGAAAAACTCAAGTTAGACCCTGGAATACATGAAATGTTAAAGGTTCCAAAACGATCACTCACAGTTTCTGTCACGATAAGAATGGACAACGGCAAAATCGGGGTGTTCCAAGGCTACCGCGTGCAGCACATGGATGCAAGAGGCCCATTCAAAGGAGGCATCCGCTACAACTCAACTGTTGACTTAGACGAGGTCACAGCGCTTTCGATGTGGATGACGTGGAAATGTGCAGTCGTCGATATTCCTTACGGCGGCGCAAAAGGCGGAGTCTGCTGCAACCCTAAAGAAATGTCAAAGGGCGAATTGGAGCGACTAACAAGAAGATACACAAGCATGATCTTTGACATCATCGGCCCATATCGTGACGTTCCAGCTCCGGACGTTTATACAGACTCTCAAACTAGCGCCTTGATAACGGACACTTATAGTCAGATGAAGGGCTACAG
>CAYGYP010000223.1:0-4033 GCA_964354115.1 uncultured Candidatus Bathyarchaeia archaeon
AAATCATGGGTATCCTGCGAAAACATGCCTGCAAGTTTGAGCAGTGGGGCATAGACGAGGCCTTTCTGGACGTGACTCCAAGAGTCAAAGATTACGCTGAGGCCGAAGGCGTGGCTCAGCAAATAAAGGACGAGATCTACGAGAGACAAAAGCTCACATGTTCAATCGGCATAGGTCCCAACAAGCTTGTGGCAAAGATAGCAAGCGATCACAGGAAGCCAAATGGGCTCACGATCGTCAGAGAGCAAGAGGTTGAAGCATTCCTCGCGCCTCTGCCAGTACGTAAGCTTCTCTGGGTTGGACGGAAAACTGAGCAGAAACTGGCGACCATGGGAATCAAAACTATCGGAGATTTGGCTCATTATGACCCTGCAATCTTGGCCGAAGGCTTCGGCGTTGCTGGCACTCAATTCTATTTGATGTCTCACGGTATAGACAAGAGTGAAGTGGAAGAAAGAAGCCAAACCAAGTCTGTAAGTCGTGACATAACATTCGAAGAAGACACGTCGAATTTCGAGTTTGTCCTGAGCATTCTAGATGAGCTTTCGACAGAAATCATCAAGGATATCCAAGCTTATGGCTACTATTTCAGAACTATTACATTCAAGGTCCGCTATGAGAATTTCGAGACTCACACTCACACCAAGACCCTTCCCGTGATTACAAACAGTCTGCAAGATCTGCGAAAAACAGCCAGAGAGCTGATGCAGTACTATCTTCGACAAGACAGGAAGATACGGTTAATAGGGTTAAAAGTGTCGAATCTTGCCTCGCTCAAGGAACAGAAGACTTTGTTCTAGTGGCATGGAGGCTCCTGACCGTTCTTGTACTGTTCCTCATTCTTGCTTTATGTTCGGGTATTTTTCTATTATTTTGGCATCAGCTATCTTGGCGATCATTGCGCTGGATATAAGGACGTATCTGACGCCTGTCAACTCGGCCAATTCTGCGGGCTTCTGATCCTGCGTGACAAGTAGCATCTTGTTGTTTTTTGCATAGTCGACGATGTCCTTGTCTTTTGCTCCCTTCAGCCCTGCATCTTGAGCTGTTAACACTTCCCAGCCTAGAGTCTCAAAGTATTCTTTCAAACCCGCGTACATCTCGTCAAGCAGCAATCTCAACAATTTCACCGCGTTCTGGTCCTATTTCGTGTTGTCCAACTATTTATGAACTTTCTTCCGATTCCACGGGGTTTGTTAGAGCTTTCTTGCCGCTTGATCAACAATAGTTTTTAATAAGACCGCGAATCAAGTGCTTTGCATTCTTGCAAAAGGGAAGAAGTGATGGCGAATAGTCAAGGCGTCAAAGTGGTGTTGACTGCTTCAGCAACAGAGATGAGCGACTACTACGACAATCCCTTTGTCGCCTTCGTTGCAGGCTTTGCTAGGGGCCCTGTGCCATTATGGCTTCTGAGAAAAACCCTTTATCCGCCAGTTGAACGCGATGGGACTGGAAGAGCAAAGCGCGCACCGTATGGCCTGCGCAGAGTGGAAGCCCTGCTACTGGAGAACGGTTTTAGCGAGTCTGAGGTGGCAGTGGTTCACCCGGATGATTTGGATGCTTTCATAGGGCCGGAAACAAAAGTGGTCGGCATATCTTCGATGGATCCAACTGGAATGGGGTACGTAAGCAAAACGTATTCTTCTCTAGTTGGCGGCGGGGAACCCATGAACGCCATCGAGTTCAAAGAGCTTGTGAAACATCTGAGTCTTCGAAAGCACAGGCCCAAGGTAATCGTCGGCGGTTTTGGCTCGTGGCAGCTGGAGAGGAAAAAAGTGGCTGAGCGTTGCGGCATAGACTGTGTGCTCATCGGGGGAGGGGCAGAGGCAATCGTAAAGGTTTTCAGAAAGGCCGTTAACGGCGAACAGTTGCCTCCAGTTCTTCGAACCGAGAATGATTCAACCGATGATGATGTGCCGCTGATCAGACATCCGGCCGTTCATGGAGCTATCGAAGTTTCTAGAGGGTGCGGTCGAAACTGTCAATTCTGTACGCCTACTATGCAAAGAAAGGTGGACGTGCCATTGGAAAAGATTATGAAAGAAGTGGAGATTACAGCGAAGGATGGCCGCTCTAACATCACCCTGGTCACGGAGGACCTGTTTCTCTACGGGGCCAGAGACGAACGTTTCAAACCTAACAGAGAATCTGTGCTCAAGCTCCTGAGGAGTGTAGCCAGTTTTCCAGGAGTAAAGGGCATCCAGCCTTCTCATATGTCGCTGGCGCCTGTTGTCTGCGACCCAGGCATGGTCGAAGAAGCGGCTGAAATTCTGATTGACCACAACTGGTATTTTCACGGCGAGAAACGTATCGTGACTTCTGAAACTGGCATAGAAACAGGAAGCCTCAGGCTAATACGAAAATACATGGCGGGGAAGACGCTGCCGTTCAAACCAGAGCAGTGGAAAGAGGTCGTCAGTCAATCTTTCGGCATTTTGAACGATAATGATTGGTATCCGCTTGCTACTCTAATCATGGGGTTGCCCGAAGAGAATGAAGAAGACGTTGCCGAAACGCTTGAGCTAATGGACGACTTGAGGGACTTCAACGCGTTTTATGTACCGCTGTTTTTCGTTCCCTTGGAGAACTGTATGCTGATGAACAAGCGAGGAGCGGAGCTTGACTCTCTCTCAAGAATTCGCTGGGAGTTTTTGACTCGCTGTTGGGAATACAACGCCAGGATTTGGCGGGACACCTTCTTGGCGCATAGAATTCAAAATCCAATTTTCTTCAACCTTGTAAAGCGGATAGCGATACCCTACGCGGCCAAGATGGCGGGGATGTACTATGGAATGAAACGTGGTGGCGAGATGGAGAACACCATCTGGAAAATGGCAACTGCCTAGTTTGATCTGAAGAAGTCTTGTCGAACACCATAAACGTGTGCAAGTTCAAGTCGCTCTCTAGTTTTCAATTGATTACTGTTCCACAAGCGTTAAAAGTAGTGCAATAGTTGTAATGAATCAAACGATAAAAAATTCGACGAGTGAACCGACATGGTTGACAAGAGGATTGAAAAGCTTGCAGAGCTTTGCGTTCGTTACAGTGTCGACGTAAAGCCTGAGGAAAAGGTGGTCATACAAGGAAGTGCAGCAGCTGCACCGCTGATCACTGAAATCTATAAGGAATGTCTGCTTCGCGACGCTTACCCGTGGATAATACCAAACCTGTATATTGACTACGTGCTTTTCAAACATGCGAAAGAACATCAGCTCAAATATGTGTCGCCTTTTGATAGGTTCATCTACGAAAACGTGGACGTGAGAATAGCCATATTCTGTGATCCTAATCCGAAAAGGCTGTCGAACATAGACCCTTCTGCAATAAGGACATACAATGCTTCCAGGAGGGAGCTTAGAGATATCTCTGATGAGCGCGAGGCCAAAGGAAAATTCAGGTGG
This sequence comes from uncultured Candidatus Bathyarchaeia archaeon, assembly GCA_964354115.1. GTDB lineage: Archaea > Thermoproteota > Bathyarchaeia > Bathyarchaeales > Bathycorpusculaceae > DASPTR01. The sequence goes on from CAYGYP010000223.1 coordinate 3,402, forward strand.
ACCGGCTATCCGTTTCCGATAACTGATCAGGCTCAGGAAGCTGGGATGCCGCTTGCGGAGTATGAGGATTTCGTCTATAATAGCTGCTTGCTTGAAAAGAAAGATCCAGTTGCAGCATGGAAGGAGATCCACATGGAACAGAGAAAAATCTGCGATTTCCTGAGCACTGTAGAGAATGTTCGAATAGTGGGTGAAGACACCGATTTGACGCTTAACGTGAAGGGCAGAAAATGGGTCAATGCGAGCGGGCAGAAGAACATGCCAGATGGGGAAGTGTTCACGGGCCCGGTTGAAAACTCTGCAAACGGCACAATAAGGTTCACTTTTCCTGGGGTCTACATGGGAAGAGAAGTTGAAGATATTACGCTCACTTTCAGGAATGGAAAAGTCGTCGAGGCCTCCGCTGCCAAGGGCGGGGACTTGCTTAAGGAATTGATCAAGATTGAAGGCGCAGACCGCATTGGAGAGATTGCCGTGGGCACGAACTATGGCATAGACCGTTTCACGAAGAACATGCTTTTTGACGAGAAGATGGGCGGAACGATGCACATGGCGCTTGGGAACAGTTATGCTGAGACTGGGGCTTTGAACAGGTCAGCCATTCATTGGGACATACTTAAAGATATGAAGAA
>CAYGYP010000224.1:0-4025 GCA_964354115.1 uncultured Candidatus Bathyarchaeia archaeon
AGAGAATACTAACCCGTTTTTCTCGAATGTCTCGAGGTAGTCAAGGTTAACCTCAAATCTGTGCCTGTGGCGCTCGTAGATTTCCTCGTTCTTGTACAACGCGCATGCTAGAGTGTTTGGCTTTATGATTATCTTGTGCGCGCCCAACCGCATTGTTGCACCCTTGAGTTCTATTCCCCTTTGTTCAGGCATCAGGTCAATCACTGGATCTGGAGAGTTGGGATTGATTTCCGTACTATTTGCTTCCTCCAGACCGCAAACATGGCGGGCGAATTCTACTACAGCCATTTGTAGCCCATAGCATATTCCCAAGAAGGGAATGTCGTTTTCCCTTGCGAACCCTATGGCTATTATTTTTCCTTCGGTACCTCTGGGGCCAAAACCGTATGGAACAAATATCCCGTCAAACTCCTTCAGCACCTCCACAGCTTTTGGGTTTTGTTCAAGCTTTTCAGCTTCCAAGTATTGGATGCACACCTTAGTTTTGCATGCTGCTCCGCCATGGCGCAATGCTTCATTCATGCTGACATAGGCGTCCGTTAGCCCGGCATATTTGCCCACGAGGGCAATTTTCACTTCATGTTCCGGGTTCAGGATTGCATCAACGAACTGTTTCCATTCTTTGAAGTCTTTCTTCACGTCTGCGAACCCGAATCTTTTGCATATGAAGTCGCCCATTCCCTGGTCGTCCAAAATTAGCGGAACCTGATAAATGGATTCAACGTTGTAGGAGCAGAAAACAGCCTCTTCTGGAATTGTCCCGAATAGCGCGATTTTTCTTCGGGACTCAGGATCTATCATTTCGGGGCTTCTTGCAACGATGATGTCAGGTTGGATACCGATACGTCTCAACTCGTTAACGCTGTGCTGCAGAGGCTTTGTTTTCATCTCCTTTGTGACGTCTAGAACTGGAACCAAAGCAACGTGAACGTACAGAGTATTTTCGTAGCCCTCTTCTAAGCGCATTTGGCGAATGGCTTCTAGGAAGGGCTGGCCTTCGATGTCTCCTACGGTGCCTCCTACCTCTGTAAGAATCACGTCGACTCCCGAATTTTTCGCGACTGTGCGGATGCGATGTTTGATCTCGTTGGTTATGTGAGGTATGATCTGTACACATCTGCCTAGGAAGTCGCCTTTTCGCTCCTTCTCTATGACCGCCTTGTACACCATGCCCGTCGTAAGGTTGTTCTCAGTTTTCAAGTTCAAGTCGAGGAAACGTTCATACCAGCCCAGATCTAAGTCGGTCTCGCCGCCGTCATCGGTCACGTAGACTTCTCCATGCATATACGGGTTCATGGTTCCCGCGTCTACGTTCACGTATGGGTCAATTTTCACAACCGTAACCTTCAGATCCCTTGTCTGAAGCATCTTGCCCACAGAAGAAGTCAGAATGCCCTTGCCAACAGAGCTCAACACTCCGCCTGTAACAAAAACAAACCTAACCAAACGTGTCCCCCTCACAACGACAGAACCAATAAGCCAATCAGCATTTAAATTCTCTCATCGGCATGTCACCGCGTGAGAAGCCGATTTTGTACGTAGCGCGCAATGCGCTTGTCCTGCTAGTAGATCTCCTTAGGGTTTCACGCAGACCTAATTGGTTAGGAGAGAGTTTCGCTGAGTCGCGGATGTCATCTGAAAAGCTTGACAAGGCTTGAGGCGACGATGGCAATGCCGCCTGAAATTATGATTCCAGCGAGGAATGCGAACCAGCCTATGGACTGGTTTGCGAGCAAGTTCAGAAAGTAACCAGCGCTAAGCCAGAATGCTGAGCCAGAAACAGTGTCAGCCTTTCTTTCTAAGGAGTCGTGCAGCGCGAACCTAAGGATCAGGATTGCGATTTGGAAGAACCCGAAAATAAAACAGAACTGCTCGGCCGCTGTGTACATCGTCGGAAATGCGCGTAAGTCTTTAGGCTCCGGAATACTCACGTTTCCTGTCAGGGGCGTGAGACGCCAGTTTTCACTTGTGAAAAAGGATTTGACCTCGCCGTTTAGTTCAGGAGGACTCATGGCCCAGATTGCTCCGACAAGCATGAGGAAAAATCCAAAAGAAAGGAGACCTAGCCAATTTGTGTGTCTTGAGCGCCGTTCCATTTTCGCAGCCATGTGCCACACTCAGCGAATAGCCTATTTGTGCTTCCTTCTTAAAACAGTTGCCATATGAGTTGGAAAGCGTTAAAGGGAGAAGAAGCACATACCCGACACGATGGAGAAGAAAGCATAATGAAAATTCTCTTTGTTGAACCGCCTAAGGACGTGTGGTTTGTTATGGGAGAATACTTGCCTCCACCCTACGGCATCATTCAGCTAGCTGCATATCTGGAAAAGGAAGTTGAAGGCGTGGAGGTTGAAGTATTGGATTGCAACGCTCAACATGTGGATTGGAAAGATATGGAGAAACGAATTGAATCATCCGATCCTGATGTCGTGGCTTCAAGCTCACTGGCCACCTGCAACACCTACGTGGTTGTAAGGACTTTGGAGACAGCCAAGAAAGTGAACTCAGACATCATCACTGTCACTGGAGGACAGCATTTCACCGCTACTGCCGAAGAAAGCCTGAAAGAGTACCCATGCGTCGACATCATCGTAAGAGGAGAAGGAGAACGGACACTAACGGATTTTGTCAAGAATGTAGAGAACAAAAGTGCTCTTCAAAGGATAGAAGGTATCTCCTTCAGACATGAAGGAAATATCGTTCATAACCATCCTAGACCGTTGATTGAGAACTTGGAGGAGCTTCCATATCCTGGCTATCATCTTGTTAAAGATTCCATCGGCAAGTATCATTTCGCGGCAATGGCCGGACGCGACGCTCGCTTCGCACTGATCGAAGGAGGAAGAGGATGCCCCCATGAGTGCACGTTTTGCACCCAGTGGAAACATTGGCTGGGAACGTGGAGAGCCAAGTCGCCTCAACGTATAGCAGATGAGATGGAGTTTTGCCATCAAAACTACGGAAGCAAGTTCATTTGGCTAACAGATGACAATCTTGGTGCAGGCACAAGAATAAGCGACATCGCCGACGAGATTATCAAACGCAAGATGCCTGACGACGTGACATGGTTCGTTCAGGCAAGATGTGACGACATTGTCAGGAACAAGGATGCCCTGCCAAAGCTCAGAAGGTCTGGACTCAACTGGGTTCTTCTCGGAGTCGAAAATTCCGAGCCATCAACTCTTGAAAGCTTTAAGAAGGGCATAACGCCAGATGACGCGAAGACAGCGGTGAGGCTGCTGAAGGAAAACGGCATTTTCGCCCACGCGATGTTCATAATAGGCAATAGAAGTGACACAAAAAAATCAATATCTCGCCTACGGGAATTTGCTAATGAACTAGACCCAGACTTCACCATGTTCGGCATTCTCACACCATTTCCTGGAAACCAGATTTATGACGAAGCAAAAAGAAACGGCTGGATTGAGGACACTAACTGGTCACACTACGACATGGTACATGCCATAATGCCAACGGAAACATTGTCAACCAACGAAGTGCAAGAGCAGCTGTACAGATGCTACAGAAGCTTCTACGGTTCTTGGAGCAGAAGGCTCGGGGGGCTGTTCTCGAACAACGAGCTGAAAAGAAGGGTCTTCTGGTTCATGGCCACAAGAGGCATAATAGATCAGCTTAAAGCACTCTTCTAGGCGGCCATGCATGACCAAAATTGGGCTATCAGGACTAGTCGTGCCCTTCTCAATAATAGTATCTACCTTCGGATTCCTCACAACAGTAGCACTTGCAGTGTACGCCACGCCCACCGCAGAAGCGGTTACATGGCGGAAACCACTCATTGGCTCAATTTTCGCTCTCATATGCTTTCTTGGAATCGTTCTTGCCGTGTCCCCAAGAAAATGCTCAGAAACGTTTGGCCACCAAAAGAAAACAGAAGTCTCGTCCCCTCAGACTTCAAACTTGCATGTCAGCACAAGGGGGCATCATTATGATTGCGGCAAGTTCTCGGCCCACACGATGCAAGTGAACGGGCATGTTCTTTGTGCAGCGTGTACCGGTCTCCTTTT
>CAYGYP010000225.1:0-3988 GCA_964354115.1 uncultured Candidatus Bathyarchaeia archaeon
ACGAAGACATGTTCGCCTCATCCATATTCTCAGTCCTGCATGAAGCTGGACACGCCCTCTACGACCAAGGCCTTAACCCCCAGTGGATGTACCAGCCAGTAGGCACAGGCTGCTCTCATGGTATCCATGAGTCTCAATCGCGCTTCGTGGAAAACATGGTTGGCAGATCACGAGAATTTTGGGTCTACTTCATGCCAAAACTCAAGGAGCTAACAGGAAAGGCATTATCAGACTTGGATGTGGACAAGTTTGTTCACGCCGTGAACCAAGTTGAGCCCTCGAAGATTCGCGTTGAAGCAGACGAGGTTACGTACGGACTTCACATAATCGTGAGATTCAACATTGAACGAGACTTGTTTGCCGACAAGATAACGGTGAAGGAACTCCCTGAAACATGGAATCAAAGCTACAAGGACTACCTGGGCTTAAAGATTGAAAATGACTCTGAAGGCGTAATGCAGGATACTCACTGGGCAAACGGCTACTACGGCTATTTCCCAAGCTACGCTCTCGGCAATATCTACGGCGGACAAATACTGGCAACGATGGAAAAGGGCATGCCTAACTGGCGGAGACAACTTGAAAAAGGCAACTTCGCCGAAACGAAGCAGTGGCTTGTTAAGAACGTCCATAGCCAAGGAAACCTGTATGATCCACCAGCTCTCATCAAGAAAATCACTGGAAAGGAACTGACCGTGAAGCCATACTTGGATTACCTAAATGCCAAGTACTCAAGACTCTACGGTTTCTAGCTTCCTTCTTTTTCTTAAAGCACCGTAGACTTCCAAAGCAGCGTAGGTGATGACCCCGCCAACCACCATAAACACCCCTGCCCATCCAAAAACAGTATCGTAGGCATTACTCCCATACAAGAACAAAACAATCCCAAGAATCACGACAAGCAAGATCACAAGATCCCTCAGTGACATGTCGACCGCATCCTGAATATAACTTAGGCCTCAAATATGCTCCAAAGTATATAGACTTGTCGACCGTCAATCGGAACCTCACTAACATAACAGCATTTGTAACTACGCATCCGACGCAAGAGCCAGCGACAAATGCCGAACGCTGCCACGACCATGACAGCAAAACGACATTATGCTGTAGGCATGACTAGTGATGCACGCAGGTGAATCCAATCTCCGACACTTTTATATACAAGATCTGCAATGTAGGATTCTCAGGTGACAATCAAGTGTCGGGGTTTGATGTTAGGAAGCCTGCGAACAGAGAAGAACTCATCGCGGTTTTGTCGGAAGCAGCGAAGAAAGTAGTCGACAGCCGCAGTTATTCAAGGAGCAAGCCGACAGTTTCTGGAACCGCCGAAATGCTTGGAATACATAGAGACACTCTTCACACGTGGCTCAAAGAGTTCAATGTCGATTTCAAAGAGATAGCAGACTCGGTGCCGACAGCCACAGAGGCTGAATCTGCCGAATCAAGCGGAAAAGCATACCTGATTGGCGAAGCACTTGTCGGAGAAGGAAATGAAGTTGCACACATCGATCTTCTCGTAGGCGACAAATGCGGCCCTGTGGGCGACGCTTTCGCAGCCGGGTTATCTAATCTATCGGCTGGACACACGCCACTTTTGGCTGTGATAAGGCCCAATCTTCCTCCTAAGCCTCACACACTGCTTGTGCCAAAAGTTACAGTAAAGAATGCTGAAGACGTAGGCAAGATATTTGGACCTGCACAGGCAGCGGTTGCAAAGGCTGTTGCCGACGCAGTGGAAGAGGATATCATTCCAAGAGACAAGGTCGACGAATGGGTCATAGTGTGCAGTGTCTTCATACACCCAAAGGCAACTGATTTCCGCAAGATATACCAGTATAACTACGGAGCAACCAAGCTAGCATTGAAAAGGGCCCTGTCGAAATATCCGACACTTGAGAAACTCTTCTACGATAAGGACAGAGCCAAACATCCAATAATGGGATTCAAAGTGCCGCGCCTCTGGAGACCGCCATACCTGCAGATCTCGCTTGACAACCCAGAGCTAGAAAGGTCCAAGAAAATCATTGAGCAGCTTCCCGGAAGCGACCGGATAATACTGGAAGTTGGCACACCGCTCATCAAAAGATATGGGACCAGAATAATAAATGACCTAAGGCAAGTGGGCAAAGACATGTTCATGGTGGCAGACCTTAAGACTCTGGATGTCGGAAAAGTTGAAGTGGACTTAGCCTATGACGAAACTGCAGACGCAGTTGTGGCCTCCGGCCTAGCACCAGCTGAAACGCTGGACGCCTTCGTCCACGAAGCGAAAAGACTGTCCATCTACGCCGTCGTAGACATGCTAAACGTGGAAGACCCCGTCAAGAAACTCAAAACTCTCAAAGAGTTTCCAAACATAGTCGTCTTGCACAGGGGAATAGATCAAGAAACAGGCAGAACGCTTGGACTTGATCTTATCCAGGAAATGCGGCAGACATTCAAGGACAAGAAATTCTTGATCGCAGTCGCCGGCGGAATAGTTCCAGAAACAGCAAAAGAGGCCCTGCAAAAAGGCGCGGACATCATAATCGTCGGAAGATACGTGACGCAGTCAAAGGACATTGAGCGTTCGGTCAGAGACTTCCTCGAGTCAACACCCGAAATGCGAGAGGACGTAGACCTGTTCAGAGTACACGTAGAATAGCCCGATTTGTGTGCCATTCTTCCACAACTCATAGAAGTTGAGTCGCCGTAAGATCTTTCCACATCGCCTCGGATCGCGCGCGGCAAAGAAAAGACGGGCGCGCTTTTTCGGTCAGAAGATCTTGAAGGCGGCATAAGCCATGAAGAAAGTTATGCCTGCTGCGATGAACACGTAGATGAAGCTGGCTGCCTGTGCAGCGATGAACGGGCCAATGAAGGAACCGCAAGCGCTGCCTATGCCTACGAGAACGTTGAATAGACCTGCCTTTCCAGCTGGAATTAGCTCCATAGAAAGCGAAAGTGTGTAGACAAGGAACATGGCATTGACAAATCCCATCAGAACCAGAATTGTCATAAGCGATATGGCTCCGTACATGGGACTGAGCCCAACTATGGTTGAGAGAAGCAAGAAGGAAAGCAGGCTTCGAAAAATCACAATTCGGCCGATGTTGGCCTTTCCCTCGCGCCCTTCAGAGTGTCTCCCCGCTCCATAATAACCGAGTACTCCTCCAGCAGAGTTCAAAACAAATACTGCAAAGACTAGGCTTGAGGAAAGCCCAGCTGACTTGACAACATTCGAGACAAAAATAGGCATAGGTGTGAAAAGAATGCTCGTGGCCAATGAGAAAAGAACTAGACCGCAACAAAAAGCGTTTATGTTTTCTCTTTTTAGTCTCTCATTCACCTGTACTCCATCCAGAAACTTGGAAACCAGCAAAATGCCGCGATATGCAAAATCGGTTGACTTCTCTATGCTCACTAGGCTTCTTTCAAAAACAAGAAGAGGATCAGCCACAAGCATCAGCGACAAGCCGAAAGCAACCAGATTCAATCCACTGCACAAGAACAGTGTGGATGCTGGGGAAAGACCATAAGCCGAGGTTAAGAAACCCAGGATTAATCCAATAAGCCATCCAGCTTCAGTAAAGCCTTCATAGAACGCAAATGACTTCTCCCAGTCAGGTCGGGAATACAATTCGGCTATCAGTATGTTTTTCGGTGGCTCATGAGCGACATGTAGAGACGCCATTAGCGCATAGAGCAGAATCAACAGAAGAACGTTCGTCGTCAAAGTGAACAGATAAAGCAGTATTGCACACGTTGAAAAAGAAAGAAGTACAAATCGTCTGTACCGTCTTGTTTTGTCGCACAGGTATCCCCAGAACATTGAGGCCGGAATTGCCAGAAACAGGGCGACTGCAGACATTATTCCTATGTCGAACAATGACCCTCTAATGGCCTCGGACACCACGTATAATGGAAGAAAGACAGATAGCAGGCCGAAGCCCATTTCATGGAAGAAGAATCCCAGCCGCCACATAGCCAGAGAACGATTTCAAAGCGG
>CAYGYP010000226.1:0-3965 GCA_964354115.1 uncultured Candidatus Bathyarchaeia archaeon
AAAAAGCGCTACCTTTTTGTGGCTTTCATCAAGAATGATCATCCGCGTTTCAGGAAGGAGATCGCGGCTAATCGCCACATGCCCTATGGCACTACAACGGCTTACGCTGAAGGTGTAAAAAACGCCAATACGGAAAGAATGGCGAAGCTCGTTAAGATTGTTGGGATGCTGCTGCAGACGAAGGTCTACTTGTTTTGGTCAAAGCTTCACTAAGTGCTTAAGGTTGTTCTCTATTGAACCATTCTTTTAGGGCTTGTGCCTTTGGTCCGGGACCTCCACTATTCGGAAATTCTACCCTAATATTATTCGATGTAATATCCGGTAAGGCTGCTGCGTAAACTTTGCCCATTGATATGAAAACTTCGGAATATTTCTTTCTTCCAAGTTTGTTCTTTAGGTAGTCTTCATTCACTTTCTTGGCGTTCTCTACTGTTTGCTTCGGAATCGTTTTAGACCTCCAGTTCAGGCCCTCCGGTTCCGCATATGGCAAGGGTGCTGAACCATCGATAAGTGTCAAATCATCTTTCATTACTACAACATCCACGTCTTTGACATTGCCTAAGTGTTTTCTAGACACTCTATAGAACAAACCATCATAGCGTTCCAAAGCGGGCAAAAGACCATTTTCTTTACGACGTCTAAACGCCGGCCCTAGGATAAGCAAACGTTTAGTTTTTGCCAAATTTCCAAGCGTCCTGTCAATGTTTTATACATCAAAGTCGTTAATAAAACGATGACAAGTGTGACAAGGTTCCGTGACATTCTAGTCTCGAAGTGACCATTCAGAAGTGTTTTCCATTCCAATCGTAGATAATAAAACCTTAAAAAACAATCAAGATGATAGGAGGAGTAGTGTTGGTTTATGGCAGCGAGGCAAGAAGTCCTGAATGTTCATTTGGCATCGCTTCTTAGTAAGCTTGGCTTTCCTTCTAAAGCTGAAAGAAAACGTCATTATGCCCCTGATGTAATAATATCGCACCATTATCTTGGGGTATTACTTGGAGAGGCGGAAATCGGAGGCGCTTGGGACGACAAGGCTACTAGGGAAAAACTTAGAGACAGGACAATTGAGAGGTTTAAACAGCCTCAATTTGATTACATAGATTTTATCGTCTTGATAGTCTATCCAAAGAGTTTTTTACAGCAAATAATGGCTCAAAGCGAAGACAGAATTGAAGATGAACTTGCTCGGGCGGAAATAGGATTTGGACTAGCATATAGGCAGCAAGGGACAGAAAAATATGTTCTTAGATGGTGCCAGACTCCAATCAAAGTGACACAACTCCCTTCTGAACTGGAAGAAATGACAAAAGACGTCGTTGGATTGACTTCAGAAGAGATTACGAAAGACTTAATTAAAACAATAGAAGAGGCAGGCGGTACCGTACCATCTATAAAAGAAATGAGACCTACATTCTTGGCAAAAGCTGTCGAGTTAGGCATCGATCCTGCTGTTTTTGAAAACGAGGACGACTGTATCGTCTTAACTGTAAAAACCATGTTCACCCTAGGCGGGGTGGCATTGTTAGTCTATGAACTTGTCAGAATGCGCTATCCTCTTCAACTTCACGATATGTCCCCACTTAGCTCAAGCAAGCTATTGGAGGGTTTGAAACAACTTCGCAAAATAAACTATGTCGAAATCATAGATTCTGCTATCAAAGCTTGGTCAGATTTACCGAGTAATCCAAATCTAAATCAATTGTTAAGTGCCCTTTATTCTCAAATAAGGAAGGGCATTGATATCATTAGGAGAGGCGGTTGGGATGTGTTGGCCTTCATATACCAACGCCTCCTTTCTGAAACGTACAGAAAGGCGTATGCCACATTTTACACAAAGCTACCTGCAGCGTATTTGCTGGCTAACTTGGCTATTGAATCAGAGAATGACAAGGTAATTGATCCCTCTTGCGGAACAGGAAGTCTCTTGGTTTCAGCATTCTTTGTTAAAAAAAGAGAAGCCTTGAGTCCGAGCAAAATCGAGGAAATGCTTGCCAAGAAATCGGAACTACCTATTCTTGACCAGATTAACAAGAATCTATTGGCTGATTTGTACGGCTTCGACGCACTAAAAACCGCAGTGTCGCTCTCATCTGGAGCTCTGACACTGGCAAGTCTCGCTGTGCCGCGAGGCCGACTCAAACTGCTAACTGCTCCAGTCGGTCCTGAAAAGGCAGGGAGCTTAGATTTGTTAAGGAATGCTGTAATAAAGTCAGATAATGGTGGACTAACCCTTAAAACTAAGGCAGAAAACAAAGATGAAAAGATCGAAAATCTCTTCGACGTAGTCATCATGAACCCCCCCTTTACTAGAAGTGATAGAGTACCTGCCTTGGTTGGGGATCTTGCTAGAGATGAGCTCAATCAGCTTAAACTCACCTTCGGAAAAATCAAAGTCACGAATTTGTTTGTAGCCGGTCTCGCTAAACCGTTCTTGGTACTTGGCGGAAGACTATGTAAAGAAGATGGTCGAATAGCCTTGGTGCTGCCTAATTCGATCTTAAGTAGAGATGCATGGAAAGACATCAGAAAAGGCATTGCGAACTCGTATGCAATAGAGTACATTATAGTTAGTTTTGCTCCGGGAGTACCAAACTTCAGCAGTGACACGCAGTTCAGGGAAGTACTTTTGATTCTTAGAAAGAGGAAGAAAGGGACTGCCAGAATTAAGACTGAAGTCGTAAACATGCTCATGGCAGTTGACGACTTGAAGCTACATGAGATTGATGCACTAGCATATGGCATCAAGGCAAGAAAAACGAGCATAGTACTTCCAGGAAAAAGTCAGCCCCTGGTCGCTACAACCAAAGGGTTCAGCTGGGATCGCGTGGAAAACCTTGTCGATAATTGGTATAGACTTGTTGCTTTCCAAAACTTGGACTTGACAGAACACCATCTTAACATTGTTGAGAAGTATTGCACCCCTCTAAAAACGTTTTTTACTCTTGGTTCTGTGGTTGATCACACAAATGGTTTTGAGGTTTTCAAGAATATACCATCAGGCGAGTATTATGCTGCCGTTTGGGGAAGCGGTAAGAAAACAGGCATTACTACACTTCGGGCTTCGCCTCAGCATTTCATTACGGTAACGGACAAAAGCGATGTAAAGTGTAAGTTGTGGGAGAAGAAGTACGCAAGCAATCTGATGATCCTCCGAAGGGGACAGCTGGACACTCAGTATGCTTTGATGTTCGAGCTGGACGGAAAAGCGGTATCTAACGTGTGGTGGCCATTGCAAGCTTCCAAGAGAGTCAATGAACAATATCTCAAGGCTGTCATCGTTTTTGTCAACAGCACTTTAGGAATAGTACACATGCTAGGCGAAAGGCTGGAAACTAGAGGTCTCTGGGTTGAATTCAAAAAAGGACAGCTGATTAAACTGCCTATTCCTGATTTTCGAAAAATAGACCAAGGACAACTTCGCGAAATATTTCAGAAAGGGCACTTAGATGACTTTTTTGCGACGCCGCTGCCGAGTGTAAGAGACTACATAAAAGCAATGGCTAACATTGAGGCTAGTTCGATGAATTATAGGAAAACCATCGAGGAAGCCCTTAATGATCCGTTACTAAAACCACGAGCTGCATTAGACAAGATAAGCTTTAAGTTGTTGCATTTATTGGGTTGCGAAACAGTTCCAGAGAGGATTTACCAATTGGTTTCAAACGAAATAGATTCCCTCAGACAAATAATGGAAGCTGCACCTGGTGAAAGTCAAGTTGTTAGAGATAGAGGTGCAGCAGCAATAAGGGGAATTAATGACAAATATCAGAGAAAACTAGGTGACTATTCAGATACTTGAAAAAAACACTTGGCTTTTCCCACTCTGATCTAATTTCTTTGGGCAAAACGCAGACGAAGTTTGAGGGGTAATCCTCAGATTTGTCCAAATCAACAATCATGAAACGGATATGTTTTACGCGTGAAATGTCGTTGGTACTATTTCTCCTTGAAATCTGCAGCCT
>CAYGYP010000227.1:0-3952 GCA_964354115.1 uncultured Candidatus Bathyarchaeia archaeon
ATGGATGACATTGGGTCGTTGGATTAAGTTTTATGTGGTATTCTCGTTATTTCTTCCTTTTATTGTCCAGCCTTTTTTGTTCAGGATCTTCTGTACTTCTGGGAGGTTTAGGGCGAATTTGACGTGTTGGCAGCTGCTGGAATGGCAATAATCACACCAAACATTGTCAGGCTTAAAGTAAACGTCTATGATTCTTCCCCTTGATGTTTTGTTGGCGAGGGTTCTGTCAAGAATTCTGACTCCACGTTCGCTGAGGTTAAAGTGCTCGAGGGGTGGCAGCAAAGGCATGGGCTGTGCGGTTTTCAGCTCTTCAAACCTCTTTCTTATGGCTTCTTTTATGAATTCTGCCCTGCTCTTGTACCCTCTTATCCCATGGTTTATAATTTCGTCTATTTCTTCCATTAGCTCTTTTGGTAGTCTTACGGTTGTGTATTCGTCGGAGGACATGATAAACACATGATTCACTTGTGAATCACGTAGATTTAAGCTTAACTGTGTCATAAAAAGGAAGGTCTTTACAGGGTGATTGAGTCGTTGATGTGCGCAATGCCTAAATATTTTTTTAAACATGTATGAATCAAAAGTGACACATAAATGAAAGCCTACATAACAGTCAAGCTTCCGAAAGACCTCGTTAAACAGATAGACGAGGTTCTTGAACAACAAAACTTAGGCTACGCTTCAAGGGCAGAACTTGTCAAAGATGCAGTAAGAAGCTTTCTGGCAAGAATGAAGCAGGATAAAAGTGGATGAAACATACCGGCACATGCGTCTTTGAAGGAGTATCGTTTGGTGTTGTCTCGCCGCCTTGGAGTGGCGTGAAGGGGATATTATGCACAAGAGAAGCGCTGGAAAATTGCAGGCTAGAAGGGTTCGCGGCATTATTCTTCGCGAGAGTTTCTATGATAGGAATGTTTGTGAAGTGGTTTCTAGGGTTTCGCGTTTGGATGTGATGGCGTTGTTGGGTGGGCTGGTTGAGGTTGATCTTGTGCCTGATGTTGAGAAGGGTGAAGTGTTGCTTGATTCGCGCGGAAGGGGAAGTTTTCAGAGGTTAAACCAGTGGGTCGGGGAAAAATTTGGACAGAAGAAGAAAACGAGCTTTTGCTGAAAATGTTTGGAGAAGGTAAATCGCCGCAGGAAATTTATGATATCGGCGCCTTTCCAGAAAGAACCGTTTACGCTATTATAAAACAGCTTCAAAGGCTAGGAATAAATTCTTTTGTCCAGACAAAAAATTCAGCAATTGTCCAGACAATTGAGCCAGCAAAAGAAGCTTTGAGCATGGAGGAGGTTGTCAAGCTTTTCAGCACGGCGTTTGAGCAGATCTGCGCAGCTGCGGAGGTTGATAAGCTTGTGCTCGAGCGTTTTCGCATAATTTTCCTAGCTGCGAAGGATTATGGGCCTCTATTGGCGGGCTATGAGAAGTGGAAGAGAATTGAGAAGCAGATTGAGGAGCTTGCGGCTGCTGTGGCGGAGTTACAGGCAACGAAGGGCGCTAAGAAGGCTTGAGGAAATTGAGCAAGAAATTAAGCAAATTCTCAAGGAAGAAGAGGTTGAAATAAAGGGTCCCGTGGATTACGCTGAGAAAGTTTTAGGAGTGAAGCCTTTCTCGTATCAGGCCAAACTGCTTGAGGATAAAAGCAAACGCATTGTCGCATGCATGGGGCGCCAAACAGGCAAAACTACATGCATAGCCATGAAAGCCATCCACTTCGCAGACACCAATCTCAACGTGACCGTGCTAATAACTGCTCCAAGCCTAAGGCAGAGCATGATAATGTTTGATCGCATAACTACATTCGTTTACTCGTCAGCCCGCTTGAGAAACAAAGTTGTAAGGATTACGAGAACGCTGGTTCACTTTGAAAATGGCAGTAGCATAATTGCCCTGCCATATTCTGAAAATCGTCTCCGCGGCTACACTGCCAACATGGTTATTTGCGATGAGGCCTCGTGGATTCCCGAGGAAATCATTAAGCAGGTTCTTTTTCCAATGCTGACAACGACGCAGGGTTATGCAATTTTTCTCAGCACACCTTGGGACAAAAACCACTTTTTCTACAGAGCTTTCATGAATCCACAGTATAGCGTGCATAAGGTCAAGTCTGAGCAATGCCCACTCGTAACAAAAGAGTTTCTCGAGGAAATGAAGCAAAACATGACGCGAGAAGCCTACCTGATGGAGTACGAAGCCGAATTCGTTGAAGCCTTAAATAGTTATTTCCAGCAAGACCTCATCCGCAAATGCGTTGAGCTTGCCCAAGAGATGGGTGTTGAGCTTTGCATAAGCCTTGAGGCTTTCTTTCCAATTGGAGATTATTACGCTGGGGTAGATTTCGGTAAATTGCAAGATTATAGTGTCCTCGCAGTATTAAGGCGTGAAGGTGAAATCCTCAAGCTTGTTTACATTTATCAATTTCCCCTTGAAACACCTTACATTCAAGTTATAGGCCATTTAGTGCGTGCTAACCAGAAATTCGCTTTCCGGTGCGTGCTTGTGGATCAGACTGGCGTGGGTGAGCCCGTGCTTGAGGAGATTCGCAACCAAGGCTTAAGAAATGTTGAGGGCGTAAAGTTCACAGTGCAAACCAAAGAGGAGCTGCTCACAAGCCTGAAAATAGCAATGGAGCAGAACCGCTTAGCAATTCCTTATCATAGACAACTGTGCCAACAAATCAACGAGCAACAGCACGAGTATAGCAAGAGCGGACACCTTCAATTCAGCCATCCAGAAAACAGTCATGATGACATGTTATGGGCTTTAGCCCTGGCAGTTACTACGAGCATGCAAGCGCCCCCACCTGGAAGAGGTGCCGTCATGCCTTCATATTAATGCGGTGATTTAATGGCAAAAATAGGACTTATCACCCTAAGTATACGCGTACCTGCAAGACTAAAGAAACTAATTAAGAAGTACGTGCAAAATGGTCTTCATGCAAATATAAGCGAATTTGCTAGGGATGCCTTAAGAGAAAAATTGGCGAGAGATGCACCAGAATTATATCGACAACTAATTGGTGATGCCACAGAATGAGTTTTGTTGCCGAGAAACTGCGTAAGGGATTGAGCAGTCTGAAACAGTTTACGGGCAAGTTTCTCGCTCAAAGACAGGTTCCGCCAGAAGTTAGCAGGCGCCAGATTGAAGAGGAAGTTCCTGTCAGCTGGAAAGCTGATCAGATGCTTTGGGGCTACGTGCAGCGGTACATGCTTAAAGGGTCAGGCGCAGGCTTCATCACACCTCCTTATACTGCATATTGGGAACGCATGTGGGGCGCTGTACCCATTGAGGACCTTCCAAAATACAAGGACCTTTATAATTTTACCCCGTATATCAAGGCGGCAATCGACGTTACCGTTAACCTTGCTATTTCAAATGGTTTTGAGTTGGATGGCGGAGATGATGCGGTCCGTGAGTGGCTTACGGATTGGCTTGATGAACAGAACATTCTGCATACGCTGCGCATTGTAGCCACGGATATGCTAGTGTTTGGCAACGCCTTCTTGGAGATTTGCCGAGACGAAACTACAGGCGAAGTCACGTGGCTTAAGCCTCTTGATCCTGTGCACATGAGGGTTAGGCGCGATGCCTACGGTAACATTTTTGGTTATATTCAACTGTTGACTTTTCCACCCGTAGTTTTTGAAGCTCAAGACATGGTGCATTTCCGCTGGGGAGCCAAAAGCTGGTGGTACGAGTTCAGCTACGGCACAAGCTTACTGAGACCTTTGCTAAAGATTCAAGCTTTAATCGACCAACTTGAGGATGACATGGCAGTTATCGTTCACACTTATGCCAAGCCAATGCTCGTAGTAAAAGCCGGCACACCTGAAAGGCCCTTTAGTGATGCGCAACTTCAATCTCTCATGGAGGCCTTCCGAGATCGAAGGCCCGCAACAGACGTGTTTGTACGTGGCGACGTATCTGTTGATGTGGTTCCAAGCCTAACCAAGG
>CAYGYP010000228.1:0-3948 GCA_964354115.1 uncultured Candidatus Bathyarchaeia archaeon
ACGGTATGCCGATATCAGGTAGAGTGCAAACGATAAATTGGTGGACAGGGAATTTCACCGCCACGCGAGCTCGATAATTGGTTATCTCCAATCCATCTAACCACCATTAAACACTGCTGTTCAGGAATAATTTTAAGATTGATTTGGTTCCTTTTGATATGGCATTTCTTCAATAAGCTTTTTTTCTAAAAGTTTTCGCAGATGAGCAAGTTGCCAATCTCGTTCTTTGGCTATGGCAGCATCGGCATCAGAGGAGTTGGTGGCTCTATGAATAGCCTGTAAGGCATAATTTGCAGCACCAATAGAATGAGTGGGAACATGTGCAGTTGCCACCGCTTGACCTGCGGCACGGGCAGCAGAGCGAGCAGCATTATCCCGTCCTACTTCACGGGCGGCGGCATGAGCTGCAAGCGCAGCCTTGCGTATATCGGCCATCTTGAACACCCCTGTATTTATCCATGCCTGGCATGCTTCGATAGCTTTTCGAGGTCGATTGTCTTCTGGATATTTCTCCTCAAAATGTGGCAGAACACGCTCAACACAATCGATTGCCCAGACGGCTAACGCTTTATGGTCAGTATTCCTCATAAGCTCTACCATTGACTCGTCTTTGTGTGTGACCGAGAATCTAGGTTTTCCCATTTGGCTATTCCTAATAGTCAGGTTCTGTTGATATGCTAACGTAGCCAGACTATTGTACTGACAGAGTGCACATGTCAACGCAATCTAGAGACGGGCGTTCTTACTGAACCCCTCTGCATCCCAGCAGCCTAAAGGCCTCGAGCTAAGCTGCCCGGCGGGAGAGGGCAGATCTTCGCCGGATTCTCCCCCAGGCCGGCAGCCAAGGCAAGGCGCCCCGAAAGCGCCGCGCGCCGGGTCGGCTTCCCTGGCCTGCGGCCCGGGCAGGCAGCGAGTTGTTCGGCGGCTGGGATCGTGGCCTCGCACGATCGCGTGGTGGCAATCACTGCAGTTTCTGAATGCGGACGTACCCCACTGTCAAAGGCGCTGGCCCTGTCTCAAGCCTGAAATCCGCTTCACCGTCTTGATGGCCGACCAAGCGGGCATCCCGAATGCGGACACTGGCAATCCGCCAAGTCCGGGTGTCCTGTCGGCTCGCCAATTCTATGCTCTTGTACATGGTTGCCGGATCCCAATTGCTGCCTTCGGGCGCCGCGTCGTATTGCAGATAGATCGGCTCATTCCCCTCATCGTAATACTCAACTGAGATGTCAATCGGCTCGGGCTGGTTGTGGTAGAAGGGGTCAGAGACCTTGAAGTAGAGATAGGATTCGGGCGCGTTTGCTGTCATGGGGGTGGTCTGAACGCCTGGCGTGCATTTGACCACGAGGGAGTGATGGAGACCGTCTCCGCCGCTTGGGAGGAGCTCAATGCCGCTCTCAAGGTTGGTGATGCCGAGTTGGATCTCCACTGATGGGTGGTGCGGGATCGGAAGCGGCTCTGGAAGAGGCAAGTCTCGCGAACTCGGTGATTCCCCGCGCAGCATACGCCCCGTCTCGCATGCGAGTTGGAGATACCAGTCGTTGGGCAGGTCGTAGCCGTCGACGTCTAGTGGCACTAGCGTGGCGCCGCGCGGGAGCTGGTCGGCGTGTGGGACGAGTTTGAACATCGCCGTGCCCTCGTCGATCTCGTCGAACATTGCCACGAAGATCGTCTCGGCGCCAGCCGAGACGGCATTGTAGGCCTGCCGCCAGTAGAACTTCCCGCTGTTACGCGGGATATCGTTCAGAGGATTGTTGCCTTCCTAACGATATACTCTTGCCTGATTACTCCAAGAAAACCCCGGGTAGATTACTGGCATATAGTCCTGTCCGCGGGCACTGGCATCTGCTATGTCGGGCAGGAGTACCTGTTTCTTATACTCGTCCGACCAGTATTCATCCGGATAGCGACCCACGGACCAGGGGCTGATAACATCAAAGGAACGAAATACCTATGACCAATCGTGGCGCTGGTCTCCATCCCGTGTCCTGGTTCGCCAGAAGTACGGAATCCCCCCTTTCACTGTGGCCCGATATCGCTCTGGCGTGTCTGCTGATTGGAAGAAACGAAGCAGCTCCATCGCCTGCTCAGGCGTGTACTCGCTGTTTTCGAAGCCGAATCCCCATAGACCCACGAGAGGTAGTCCTCGGTGATGCAAATAGTGAGAGCTGCGGGTCAACCCCATGTGATCCACAAGATACATCCAGTCACTCTCAACTGCACTAACCACTGAGCGGGGGTCAGCACCCGTCATGTCATAGATGATATAGAACACGCGTCCATAGATTTCGGCACTGTTGCGTACGTTCTCAGTCGCCAGGTTCCTAGCGCGAAGCAAGGATGGATTTTTCAGGCTCACAACGAATCTTCCCAGCTCGATGCCGTCGATACCGTATTGAACCATCCATTCAAAATGACGATTGACTGTCTCTTGGTGGATGTTCGAAAAGGCGACGACTGAGCTTCCGTCGTGGAGTGACATACTGGTCCCGCATGTCTCCTGTGGGGTCAACTCCGAATTGTCCGGCCAGAAATCCACCGTCAGATTCTCGGCAACAGGCGAGTGGTAGTAGTCGAACGCATGGAGCCAGGTATCAAGACCAGCGCCGTCCCCTGGGCAGGAGAACCATCCCTGGTAGCCAAGGATCACCTTGCCTCGCAGTGTCGTAGCCTCAACGGCAGGCGCCATCATCGTTGGCGTCGCCAAAGGCATCGGGGGTATCGCGGTGGGTGAAGGTTCGGGTACCGCAGTAGGAACGGGGCTTGGGGATGGTGCAAGCGCTGGTACCACACAACTGACGAGTAGCAGAGCTAGCGCACTCGCCGAGATGGGCTGTTTCCCCCTCATTGGAGAACCTCCAATCTGGCCATGACAAGCCTTCGGCCTCGAGCTGAAGCGCAGTCAATCTACTGCCAACACGATACTACGCCATGTTCCGCTCTCTTCTTGAATAGGGATCAGGTACAAGATCGGTCACAATGCCCGCGGAAATAGAAGAGCTAGACGGGGAGACTCGGTGGTGGACATACCTGTCATGGGGAACGAAGCCTCACGTGGCGGTGCCCAAATGCTCGCGGCGTTTCGAGCAGTCTCATTGCCTGTACGCGATTATTCTCTTGTCGAAGAGCGCTTCCTTCTGTTCATCATAGTACTGGTCCGTCGGGTAGAGTCGGTCAATCGGATAGCGAGCGATTATCATCGGTCGCAATGATTCGACCATTTGCCAACGGTCGCTCTCCGCGTCCTTACCATCCAATCCCCAGGCGTCATCGCGATGGAGCATCAAGCCGAATGCCTTGTCGCTTTCCGCGATAATCCGCTGATATGTAGACGCGAAGCTGTAGAGACCCGCACGGATGGGGGGATAGGTCTCGCAGATTACGTGGTCGACATGGGGCAAGGCACAGATCTTCGCAAGGCGCACTCCTCTCTGAGTTCCCCACGGCACCCACTGATGCATCGTATCGACGATGAAGGTTGGATCCACAACCTCTTCATATGCGAGACTCCAGTTATGCAGCCCGAAGTAGACTACTCCCTTGAAGATAGGATTGCCTCTGTTCACCTCGTAGACCACCTCTGATATTCCACCAATCCACGACTTGACATACTGTGAAGTGACGAATTCGTCCCATGCCGCCCAGACCCCAGTGTTCCTCTGAACGGAGACAAGGGAAGTGCCGCCTCCAACGGTGATGGGCACGTTATAGCCGGGATAGCAACCGGTCTTACCTGCCCCGTTTGGCACCATGGATTCGGAATGAACGGGAAACCTGCTAACCACTCTGCCGTTGAAGGTCACAGAATGCTCAAGACAGTATTCCTGCCACAATTCAAGGACAGCATCACTATAGGCGGGCAGCTCCCAGTAGTCGATCCTATTGTTGTTTGGGTGGCCCGGATCCATGGCATAGTAGAGACAATCCTCGTTGAAGAAGTAGCCGGAT
>CAYGYP010000229.1:0-3945 GCA_964354115.1 uncultured Candidatus Bathyarchaeia archaeon
ATAAGATGGAATATAAGCCATGCTCGCTATCCCTTCATTAGGTCTCGATGAGCATCCTAACATAAATGAAATCCCGAATTGTCGGACAGCTTGCAAGCCGCGGGGTGTCCTGCAAAGGAGTTCCATGAATATTCCGTTCTTAATGTTGGTGCGCAGTCTTTCCCCAATTGCGACACAGCCTCTGGCGGGAGAGGATGGAGGAGAGAAGGGAGTATTTTTGGGGATTTTTAAAAGATCGGACAAAATGTTGAGACCTGACAGATCCGTGGAGACCGGGCAGGGGATTTGTCATCTTTGCTCTTCGGGAATATAATTTCCTCAGCCGAAAAAGAACAGGGCGCGCTTATGACTGAAATTCTCGCCGAACGAAAAAAAATCGTGGTTGTCGGGAGCTCGAACACCGATATGGTCATCAAGCTGGCGCGGATCCCGCGGCCCGGCGAGACGGTGCTGGGCGGAGAGTTTTTCATGGCCGCCGGGGGAAAGGGGGCCAACCAGGCGGTGGCGGCGGCGCGCGCCGGGGGCGACGTTACCTTCATCGCCAGGGTCGGTGACGACCAGTTGGGCCGCCAGGCCATGGCTGGATTCGTCCGCGACCGAATCTGGGTCAAATACGTCGTCCGCGATCAAAAGGCGCCGTCCGGAGTGGCGTTGATCTTCGTCGCGACCGACGGCGAAAACAGCATCGCCGTCGCCTCGGGAGCGAACGCGAACCTGAGCGTTCCGGATATCCGGAGGGCCGGGTCTGTCATTGTCCTGGCGGATGTCCTGCTGATGCAGCTCGAAACCCCGTTGGAGACCGTCAAAGAAGCAGCACGGCTCGCTTCGGAGGCCGGAGTCCCCGTCATCCTTAACCCCGCACCGGCGCAGTCCTTGAATGATGACCTTCTCCGACACGTCACGGTCCTGACGCCGAATGAGAGCGAAATCGAGCTTATGACCGGAATCAAGATCACAAAAAAATCGGACCTAGCAAGGGCAGCGGACCGGCTGCTTTCTCATGGCTTGAAGGACGTGCTGATCACTCTTGGAGCGAAGGGCGCATACGTGGCTATGGAGGAAAAAAGCGCTATTGTGCCGGCGTTCCAGGTGAAGCCCATCGATTCGACGGCGGCAGGCGACGCCTTCAACGGGGCGCTGGCCGTTGCCCTAGCAGAGAACAAGCCGCTCCTGGAGGCCGCTCGGTTCGCCAATGCAGCGGCTGCCCTGTCGACAACCAGGATGGGCGCCCAGCCTTCTCTGCCCTGGCGCAAAGATATTGAGAAAATCATGATCTGAAATAAGAGAGGACGAAAAAATGAGATGGCATCGCTTCGCTCGCCATGACAAGAAAATGGAAACGGCTGCAAAACCGGGGACGGGCTTCATTTATTGGATGGCCGCAATATTCTTATGTAGCATGGGTTTGCTGCAGGGAGAAAATCCAAAATTAGGACTGTCTCCATTTTTTGGGGAGAGCGGGGAGTTAGAACTATCCCCATTTTTTTGATCAGGGACAATCCGCTGAGAGGAGAACTGAGATGAAACAGGCCGAGGTTGAAAAAATCAGGGCGCGGGCTGCGGGAATTCTGGAAAAAGCGCACATCGTCATCACTCCGAAGGAGCGCGAGGCGATGGAAGTCGTCGATTTCGGCCTGGGGGATATCGACAATATGGGGATAGAAATCATCCTCTATGAGAACAACGACCGCTACTGCGCTAAGGAGATGGTCCTTTTTCCGCGCCAGACCTGCGCCGAGCACAGGCACCCGGAGGCAAGCAAGCAGAACGTAGGAAAACAGGAGACCTTCCGCTGCCGCTGGGGCGAGGTTTGTCTCTATGTGCCTGGCGAACCGACGGCCAGGCCCAAGGCAGTCATCCCCGCGAAATATCGGAAATACTTCACCGTCTGGCGGGAGATTGTCCTCTGGCCCGGCGATCAGTACACCTTCACTCCGAATACCCTGCACTGGTTCCAGGCCGGAGACCAGGGCGCAGTCGTCTCCGAGTTCTCCTCCACCAGCACCGACGAAAACGATGTTTTTACCGATCCCAACATCCGCCGCCTCCCCAACATGAAATAAATCGGCCCGGCCCGTATTCATCCTAACCGGCAACTCCGCGGCGTGCGCGTGAAACACATATCTTTTATTTCCCGGAAGGCCGCTCTGTCTTTATTCTTTTTATGAAGGACTTGTCCCTTAGAAGATCCATAAAAACGTTTAAATTTTTCCCCTTTCTAAGCCGGGCCGAAGGAGAAATGATCGCCTCATAACCATGCGCTCGGGCTTCATCAGCAAGATCAAGCATCTTTTTCCGGCTTATGTCATCATCAGATTCCAGTTCAGATTCGCTTATGCGGAATTCCTTCTGCCGATCGGGATCTGAAAAATCAAGAACTCTCTGCAGTCTGACTTCTATCGTTGAAATTGAGCGGTCGAAGAGATCATCAGCAGCCAGTCCTCTTTTTTGAAGCTGGGTTTTGTACTCAGCCTCCGCCGTTTCGAGTGTGAGGCTTGTATAGAGGACCCCATATTTCTCTGGCCTGTTCCACCTTCCTCCGTATTCCCGGGATGCCGACGTATCGAGAGCCTCCTTGTCAGGGGCGTGGATTCGAAAGACAATCCCCTTGAACTCCTGGCTCTTCAGCCTCACACATGAACTCCTTCCCGTAAGGCCTCAATATCAGCCTTCACCTTTTCAAACTCGCCCTTAGCCAAGAGATTGTAAGCGCTGTCTCCAAGGATCTCATTTTGAGCGAACAACCACCGGCGCAGGGCCGGAGGCTTTATGTCTTGCGCAATTCTTGCATTGACTTGATAGAGCTTATCAACCTTATCGCGAGCCAAGCGACGAAAAGAAACCGACTCGTTCAGCCAATTGAATATCGTCCGTTCACTCACGCCTACAAGATCGGCGACTTCCCTATGCGTGAGATCGAAAGCCTGCTTAATTTGATTAAGCTTCTGAGCCCATTCATGGTTTTCCGAGAATCGCCGGCTCTTGGGAATTCTCCGGTATTCAATGTTTTCCTCACGGACAGGTTTTTTCTCTTGATGATTTCTCGGAAATCCCTTAACTAAGTCCTCACTCCTCAATTGATCCTTAACAGCCTCTTTGATAAGCATTTCCATTGTCTCTCGACGTTCCCGGAAAGCTCTCCTCAACACATTGCGAACTCTCTTCGTGTCGGTAACGAAAGGGGCAATTTTGTTTGTTAGTGCGCTCAAGTCCGGGTCCTTCATTTGATGCCACCTGTCCAGAATCGCCTTGACAATCTGATTTCCAGCTTCTCTCCGGCAATGCTCCCGAAAGAAGAGCGCAATCTTTTCCGAAATCTCTTCCAAGTCTTGATTTTTTTGTGTTTTCATCTTTCACCTCATAAAGACTGCAGTTAAAGCATAATATTCTCACTGGCTCAATGTCAAGCAATATTTCATGAAATATTGCAAGTTGCTATTTCAATTCGTGTTTGTTATTTTATCGTCAGATTGGAGATGCCAAAAGTTATCGAAATCGCCGTTCCCATCGAGGAGATCGAGGCGCGGCGGAAGCGGGTGGAGGCGGTCCGACGGTTCGAGCTGCCCGACCGGGTCCCGGTCATCCCCGCCATCGCCCACCGTTTTCTCATCCCTATGGTCGGGACGCGGTTCCGCGACTATTACGCCGACCCAGAGACCATGCTCCGCACCCAAATGCTGGCCCAGAAATGACTGATGGAGAACATCCGCACCGACGCCTATTCCATCACCGGCCCATGGGTCGGCGCCTGGACGGATTTCCAGAACTCCTTCGAGGCCGGAAGCCTGGGCGTCGAAATCGTCTTCCCTGAGGACGACATCCCCTGGGTGGGGTCCGGATGGGTCAAGACAGAAGCCGACCTGCGCCGGCTCGAGGCCATGGATTTCGTCCACTCAGGGATCAATGGGCGGCAGATACAATATCGAAAGGCGATGATCGAGATCG
>CAYGYP010000230.1:0-3944 GCA_964354115.1 uncultured Candidatus Bathyarchaeia archaeon
CAATCACTATGGCAACTGATGTCTACATCGGCTTGGCCGTCACAAGCCACAGCGATGGAGACCTCTGTACCGCCGTAATCGATAATGTTGCCTTCTCTACGGTAACATACGAGGAGGTCACCACCGCCAAAGTTAGTTCCGACAGCACGTCGATTACCATTTCAACACCGGGTAGCGGTGGTGTTAGCGCTGTTACTATACTTGGCTCGTGGGTGACAGGCCTAACTCATGCAAAAGAGTCAGGTACTAACCGTGCGTTGGTATTTATCGCACATGGTGAGGAAGCACTCGCCGCTATCAGTCTCAACTCTGTAACGTATGGCGGGCAGACAATGACAAAGGTCATTGAAATAATTGTCGGCACGAACCCCAGGAACTACGTTGTGGCATATATCCTCAATGAGGCCGGCGTCGCTGCCGCTACATCACCCCCCGGGACATTTGTCCCTACCTGGAACACGACACCGGATGAGGTCGCATACGCCAGTGTATTTCTTCAGAATGTTAATCAGACAACCCTTATCGGAGCCAGCGCCAGTAACAGCTCAACGAGCGGCGCTACGATAACAACTTCTGCACTGGCTACCAGTAATGGGGATATGGTTATTGATGCCGCAGATTGCGGCAATGTAGGCAACTATACAGTAAACAACAGCTTTACCGAAGCTATCGAACAGGATATGGCTTCATCTACCTGTACAGACGGCTACAAATCAGCAACGGGTGCAAATGAGACGCCGAGTGTAACATTCGCAGGTACTATGAACCGTCAGGTGATTATCGGTTTCGTAGTGCAGGTAAATGAGGCGGAGGATACCGAGGGCGACCTGCTCATCGCAGCAGTTGCCACCGATGGGGACACCTCGTCATCGCTGGAGCCGTCTGACGAAGACTGGAACGAAATTGACGTCAACGATTACAGTAATGCAGTAACGCTCGGCGCCTGGTGGAAACTTGTAGAAGCTTCGGAGCCATCCAGTCACGAGTTCACCTGGACGGGAGGACAGCAGGCCTACGGCTGGATGATGCGATTTACCGGCCATAACTCTACCCCTGCCAGTACAATTAATGCCCAGTCTGCTGGCAGCGATTCCAATAGCACTCCAGTCAGTCCGGCGGTGACCACAACCGTTGATAATTGCCTGATTCTTCGTCTGGGTGCGTTTGATAACGACAATATCAATGTAGGTAACCCCGGACTTTCCGGCCATACCGCAATTACGATGGACAAAAGCGGCAGCGGCAGTGCCGCAACGGTTGCAATACTTGGCTCGTGGGCATCAGGCAAAACTCATGCAAAAGAAGCCGGCACTAACCGCGCTTTGATATTCATCGCACATGCTGAATCTACCGGTTCTATGAATCTCAGCTCTGTAACATACGGCGGGCAGGCAATGACCAAAGTTATGGAATATAACTACAATGCCGCCAGCGGTTACGCATATGCGGTGGCATATATTCTAAAAGAGGCTGGTATCGCTGCTGCGTCCACAAGCACCTTTATTACAACATGGGGGCCCACTTTGCCGACGTCTAACCCACCAGGACCAGCATATGCCAGTGTATTTCTTTCCAACGTCGACCAAACTACTTCTACCGGGGCAACAGGCAGTGGCGGAAGCACAACCAATCCAGTCACGACTTCTGCTTCGCTTGCTACCAGCAGCGGCGATATGGTTATTCTCGGCGCTACCTGCGGTAACGGGGGGGGCACATCATACACGCTGAACAACAATTTTATCGAAGGTATTGACCAAGATATGGGTTCTGGCTGTATTACTGGTGTAACCGGACACAAATCCGCAACAGGTACAAATGAAACACCAAGCGCAACTTTCAGCAGCACTATAAACCGCCAGATGATAATTGGCTTTGTAGTAAAGCACGCAGTGCTTGCTGACGCGGTCTCGGGTGGCGCCGGATACATCGGGCAGGCAAGCAGCGGTGGCAGTGGAACCTCTAATTTCTCGCTGACCGCATCGGAACAGTCGCAGATGCTCACGATTGCGATAGCCCCGGCTGATACCAATAGTTGCGAGGGTAGTATACAACCGTAGAAAAATTATGAAAAGGATACGAATAAATAATGGTTCGGTTTTTCTGATAGTAGTATTCGCTGTAGCGATGCTGTCTGTGCTCACTATCGGCATACTCGAGATGCATACCGAAGAAATACAGCTTATGCAGAACCAGGTCAATGCTGTTCAGGCTTTAGCTACCGCTGAAGCCGGCCTCAACGATGCCTTTGCGAGAATCCGCCAGGACTCGAGCTGTATCGATGATTTTCCATTTACTGAGTCATTCAATGGCGGCTCATACACTGTTTCGGCTGTCGAAGGTTCTTTGCCCGACCCGAATATTATTTCAGAAGGTACTACGTCGCAGGGCTTTGTCGCCAGAGTAAAAGCTGATGTAACAATTGGCACCAGTAGTCCCTATGTAATCAGAATTGATAGTTTAAGGATTAACGAATAATGCTCAGCATGAAAACTGCACTGGAAATGCTCAAGACAAGCAGTGTGCTAAGGATGCTCAGACCCAAAACCGCCTTGGGAGTAGATATCTCGGATAAGCGGATAAGTCTGGCGCTGCTTAAGAAGAACAAAAACGGAGTCGAATTACTCGCTTCTGCCACTGCCACTGTTCCCGATGGAGCGATAAAAAATGGCAGCATCGAAAACGCTGCAGTTTTAGCTAAGGCGATAAAAAGATTGAAAAACAACAGCAGAATACGGACAACCCACGCCGCTGTATCGTTATTTACCGAACCGGTCATTACGCAAATTATGGTAATACCCAGGCAGGTTCCGAGCAATATAGGGCAGTTTGTTCAGGACCAGGTAAAACACGTTGCAGTCTTGCCGGTCAATAACATTGCCTTGGACTTTTGTGGGGTTGCTGGAGTCGGTTCAGAAAGAAGCCCTACAAGCCGTCTTCTTGTTGTTGCTGCTGATGACCGAAAGGTAGATGAGATTGTCAAAGTGTGCAGCCAGGCTGACCTTACTGTTGAAGCACTTGAGCCGTCATTGCTTGCCTATTCAAGAGCGCTTTATGCTAAGAAGATAGCAGGAAAATTTGATTGCAACGTCCTTATAGCTATATTGCAGGATAATATCTTAACTCTATGCGTGTTCAGAAAGCAGGCTTTAGATTTTGTCAGAACCAAGAGTATCAGCAAAGAAAAAACTCAGCCGGACGAGCTCTGTCAATGGCTTGCCGAACAAATAAATATGGTTGTCCAATTTTATGATGTCGAGGTCCCAGATAATTGTGGAAAGTGGGAAATCACTGTGGTTGCAGATTGTGTGCAATTACCTGAGAGTGCTGAAGGGTCTCTGAGAGCTAAAGTTGCCAATGCCAGCTTACAAATAATGACCAGCGAAGATATTTGTCAGGCTGCTGTCGTTAGTCAACCCCCCGGACTTGCTAATTGCCAGCGAACCGATAAACCCTCACCGGTAGCAATCGGCCTGGCTATGAAGCTTTTGGATACAGATACGCGTAATTTAGGCGTGAACCTGCTTCCCCCGGAAGTAGTCCGACTTAGGGCTACTCAAAAAGGAACTCTCATAACAGCTAATATTGCAGCAGCAGTGCTACTGATTATGATATTGGCTGTCATTGTGCCGGACTGGAAGATTAAAAACCTAAACAAAAGCATCAGTTCCAAAGAGGTCAATCTATTTCAGGACGCGCACACTATTTTCGGAAAAAGGGCATCGGTGAATAAACAAATCGATGCCGTAAGTAATCAAATCGACCAAATAAACGGTATCCTAGGCTCTCATCGTGACACGGACTGGCCCGGCCTGCTAAGTGATGTTGGGAAAGCAATACCCAGAACTGTATGTATAACCAGCTTGTCCAGCGGAGCCGATTCCGGGATGTTCCTGAAAGGTCTGGCGCAGTCAAATGAAGCTGTTTATTGGTTTGTGGATAGGCTG
>CAYGYP010000231.1:0-3904 GCA_964354115.1 uncultured Candidatus Bathyarchaeia archaeon
CTTCAGCGAAGTCTTTTCCCCAATTGTCGAGGGCTTCCAGTTTTCCGATGAAAAACCTTAGCACTGGTGGTTCGAACACGAATTTTAGACCTTTTATCAAGTTTCTGTGCTTGTAGAGCCAGCTTATCCTGTCGATGGCATATTCGATGTGCGACATTGAGTAGACTCTTCTCGGCAGTGCAATCCTAGACAGTTCCAAGTCAGCGAAGACTTCTTTTCCATCCTTGTCTCTTTCCATCGAAATTGTTCCTCTTTCCATGCTTCTGATCCCTGAGGCTAAGTATAGCGCAGCTGTAAGCGCTCCTGCAGGATACTGCGATTGAGGAATGTGAGGCACGAACTTTTTCGCGTCTAGGTGGCAGGCCAATCCGCCTGGTGGTGTCACCACGGGGATTCCTATTTCGACAAGTTTGTTAACGAAGTATTTTATCTGTTCCACTGCGCAGCCTGCAACGTCAGGATCAACCATCTCTCTCATTCCAACGGCCATGGCTGCAACTTCTCTTTGAGACATGCCGCCGTACGTGAAGAAGCCTTCGTACACTGGAAGCCAGGGCTGTATTTTCTCAAACAGTTCCTTGTTGTTTGTTGCTATGCATCCGCCTCTCACTGACGTGTTTTTCCTTCCGCTCATGTAGAATAGGTCTGAGAGACTGCACATTTCTTTCACTATTTCTGCAACGGTCTTTTTCTCGTACCCTTTCTCGCGTTGTCTTATTAGATAGGCGTTTTCGCATATCAGACTTCCATCAAGTACGAGCGGGATGCGATGCTCGACGCAAATCTGCTTGACCTCCTTCAGGTTTGCCATGGAGAACGGTTGTCCGCCGAGCAAGTTGGTCGTGGCTTCCATTCGTACAAACGGAATCTTTTCTTTTCCGTGCTTTTTGATCGTGTTCTTCAACTTCTGCGTGTCCATGTTGCCCTTGAACGGGTGTGTACTTGCCGTCTTCAGCGCCTCATCAGCGTAGATCTCCAAGCATGTCGCTCCGCCTGTTACTTCAATGTGTACTTTAGTGGTGGTGAAATGGTAGTTTGTGGGCACCACATCGCCTGGCGTTTCGAACACTTTCGCTATCAGGTGCTCTGCTGCTCTTCCCTGGTGAACATTCATCACGTATTTGTACCCTAGAATATCCTTCACTGCATCAGCAAATTCGTAAAAAGTCATGCTGCCCGCGTAAGCGTCGTCGACTTTCATCATGGCAGCGTATTGGTTGTCGCTCATGGCGTTGACGCCGCTGTCTGTGAGCATGTCAAGAAAAACGTCTTTGGTCTTGAGCTGGAACGTGTTGTATCCTGCTTCTTCCATAGCCCTAAGCCGCTGTTCCACTGGTGGCAACGTGATCTTCTGTATCATCCTTGTCTTGTGCATCTCTATGGGTATTTCTTTTCCACTAGTCAACTTTATTGACATTGTATAACCTCGAATTTTTGTTCGCTTAATCGGATATGCGTTTTAATAATACTTTCGGTTCACGATTCATTTTTGTCTTGAGCTACCAAAAGTTATATGTGAAACGACAAAATTATGGAAACTCTCCGGTGAATCGGAGAGAAACCTATTGCCTGATTTGCGTTTATTGCTACAAGACAAGCCGGGAAAACAGGTGCTCCTGCTTGGCAATGAAGCTATTGCCAGGGGCATATTGGAGGCAGGCATAGGCGTAGTTACTACTTACCCGGGCACGCCGGCCTCTGAAATAGGCGATTCTATATCGGCAATTGCTGCCGAAGCAGGTCTGTACATGGAGTATTCCACTAATGAGATCGTTGCCGCGGAGGTCGCGGCAGGGGCTGCGAATTCAGGAGTCAGAGCTCTTACAGCCATGAAACACGTGGGGTTAAACGTGGCGTCAGACCTGCTCATGACCTTAGCCTACGCTGGAGTCAGAAGTGGTTACGTTCTCGTTACCGCAGATGACCCAGAATGTTACAGTTCACAAAATGAGCAGGACAACCGCTTCTACGCTTTGCTCTCGGGTTTACCCTGCTTAGAGCCTTCCAACCCTCAGGAGGCAAAAGACATGACCGTTTCAGCCATCGAGATCTCGGAAAAGCTGGAACTGCCTGTGCTGTTGAGGACAACGACGCGCGTAAGCCACACTCGAGGACCAGTGTCCTACAACAGGCTTACAAAGCCAAATCTCACGGGCGAATTCATCAGGGACGTAAGACGTTTGGTGATGGTCCCGGCTAACTCCAGACCGAAACACGAAGTTCTGCTAAAGAGTATTGAAAGAGCCAAAGAAATCAGTGAAAAGTCTCCTTACAACAAGGTTGCCTATGAGGGAAAGGGCAGGTTCGGCATAATATCCTCCAGTTCAGCCTACAACTACGCAGTGGAAGCTGCGGATTTGTTAGGGTTGGATGCGAGCATTTTGAAGCTCGGCATGACCAATCCACTTCCAGAAAAACGGATTGGGGAATTTCTGCGCAAACATGAAAAGATAGTCATCGTCGAAGAACTTGAACCCTACCTGGAAATGCAGATTAAAGCCATCGCAAAGGATCTTGCTCCTAACGTTGAAATATATGGAAAGACGAGCAAAGTATACTTTCCAAAGGAAGGGGAGTTCTCAACACGCAAGGTCGCAATGGCCTTAGCCAAGATAGCTAATAAAGAGCTACCCATAGACTTCAAGAAGATCGATGAAAAATATTTCGAAGTTGCCAAGAACCTGCCCCCGAGACCCCCAATACTCTGTGCTGGATGTCCACACCGAGCGTCGTTCTACGTCATAAGGAAGGTTGCAGGTGAAAAAGCGATCTACGCAACTGACATAGGCTGCTATGCTCTTGGAATCGCGCCTCCGCTTAGTGTTGGAGACATCATGATATGCATGGGTGCAAGTGTAGGCATTGCACAGGGAATAAGTAAGGCGACAGGCGTAGACACTCTGGCAATAATCGGCGACTCAACGTTCCTGCATGCAGGAATACCTGGTCTCATAAACGCCGTATATAACAACCACAAAATCTCTGTAGCTATTCTTGACAACCTTACGACGGCGATGACTGGGCATCAGCCGCATCCCGGAACCGGAGTGACTGGCATGGGCAACACATCTGAGAAGGTGGATATCGTGAAAGTTGCTGAGGGATGCGGCGTCAAATACGTAAGAGTCGCTGACCCATTCAAGATCAAAGAAGCCACCGTGATTCTTAAAGAAGCACTAGCGCACTCTGGGCCTTCTGTAGTGGTCTTTCGGGCCCCATGTACGTTGGTAGACACGAGAGAGAAAAGACGCAGAGGCATAAAGACAGTGTCCTGTAAGATATCCGAGAAATGCACAAACTGCATGGCCTGCGTTAGGCTTCTAGGCTGCCCAGCATTGATTCTTGAAAACGGAAAAGTGCGCATTGACGAAGCTCTCTGCACGGCTTGCGGGCTGTGCGCCTCAGTTTGCCCATACGGTGCTATGGAATGCGGGAGTTCAGCATGATGAAGGAATTTAATATCGTGGTGGCAGGTGTTGGCGGCCAGGGAACGATTCTGGCAGCGGAGATTTTGGGTGTTGCCGCTGTCAAAGACGGCCTGAATGTCAGGGTTAGTGAAATTCACGGGATGGCACAACGTGGCGGAGCAGTGACTTCCAACGTGAGGATTGGCGAGAGAGTCTCATCATCAACTGTTCTGGAAGGACAAGCGGACGTGCTCTTGGGGTTTGAACCTCTTGAAACGCTCCGCAATTTGAGGTTTGCCTCGGAAAAGACACTTGTAATAATGAGTGATGAGCAGATTCCTCCGACAGAACTTGCGGCCAAGAACATTGATTATCCTTCTGTGGAGAAGATTCTGGAAAAAATCCATCGTTTCACCAATAGAGTGCTCGTCGTGCAAACAAAGAAGCTGGCCAAGGAAGCCGGAAGCATTCTGACCCGCAACGTTATTTTGATAGGA
>CAYGYP010000232.1:0-3883 GCA_964354115.1 uncultured Candidatus Bathyarchaeia archaeon
ATACAGCTAAAAACAATTCTCGACTTAGACAATAGTTCCCCTCTCACAATATCTGTGCTAGCTAGTTCGCAGATATTGCTAGAACATTCGTGACCAGATTTTGCTAACTAGCTAGAATAAAAGACCTATAGAATGCCATATTTCTTAGAAGTTTGTTTTGAACTTAAAGTGCCTTCTCTTTTCTTTCAAAAAATATAATAGAGTTAATCACGGTTTTTCCTGAATTGCTAGAGAATTAAACCTTATAAAAAATAATGGTTAGTATTCAATTGGCTAGTTAGGTTTAAATGATCGTGCTTTAGAGTCAAGTGTCTACTTTATAAAGTTCGACATTTGGTTTGGTTACGATTATAGTTTCTCTATTATGTTGAATACACCAATTTGGTCCGTCGTGGTCACTCTTTCAATTTTAACCTGCAATCCAATCTCAAGGTACCCGTGCAGGATCTCTATGGGTAGAAACGGTCTTTTGACGACCAACGTTTTTCCTGACAGCTCGAAGGTTCCCCAGCCCACGTCTTCTAGTATTTTGAAGGCTTGCTGCCATTTCTCTTTATCAATCGGTTCGCTGTACCTCGCAAAATGGGCGTCTATCCACGTTTGCCCCATCTTTCTTCCTGTTTCAAGCCGTTCCTCGGGTTTCATTTTTTCAACAAGTAGCCTAAGTGAACGCTGAGAAAAGAAAGCGTGCCTTAAACCGAAGAAATAGATGATGTTGTCATTCCACTCACTCATGCTAAATGCTTTGTGAAAAGCCAGCATGTCGCTAATTAAGGCTTTAAGGCTTTTCACTTTTCCATTCTTTAACAGAGAGTCCACGTATTGCATGGTCTCTTCCGGAATATCAATTGTTGTTACAGGCATCTTTGCTCCTTCCTTTCATGATTGTTCTATTGCCCTTAATATTCAGTTATATTCCATTATTTATAACACATATCTTAATATATAAGCTTCTAAGGTTGCTTGAATTCATAATCAACTTTTTTGAACTTTGCCAAAAACGTTCTCTAAATACAAGCAGTCATAAAATGAAAAACGTAGGATAATGCAAGTGTAATTATCAAGTTTTAGTTTAAAAAAATACTTGATAGAAGTTCATGTCGATAAAACTATGCATCACCGCTTCTTAGTGACGCAAGTAACTCTACTATTTTGGTTTACTGAATGTATTTTTTCCAGTTGAGTCTTATTTCCTGCACCAAATCGTATGCGTACTTTCTATTTTCTGTTAAATCCCTATATCTCGTTCTGAAACCGGTGACCAAAATAATGCAATCTTCATCGCTGAGGATTAGCCCGCCTCCTTGTGCAGCAATCTTAAAGAAGTTGATTACATGCTCCTTAATTTGGTCCTTAGTTAGATAGTCAACTGAAAGGGATCTTCCAGGCATATCTTGTCGTCCCCATATGGTTGGGTTTAGAGTCATCTTGTCACCTATTTTTTCCTTGACCACCTTCAAGTCCATTCTTTCATGTGGATCTATAGGGTTCAGACAATCAATGCCCGCCTCGACAAAGTCATAGAGAAGTGGGTTGATGTTTCCATGAGTATGCCAGAACACTGGTGTCTTGAGCTTATG
The DNA here is from genome assembly GCA_964354115.1 of uncultured Candidatus Bathyarchaeia archaeon. Taxonomy (GTDB): domain Archaea; phylum Thermoproteota; class Bathyarchaeia; order Bathyarchaeales; family Bathycorpusculaceae; genus DASPTR01. The sequence continues at coordinate 1,581 of CAYGYP010000232.1, forward strand.
AAATATATCTGTACATTCCTTCTTCACGACTTTCGCTGTTTTTCTAAAGGCTTCAGGTCTAATCCAAGGACCTTCAGCATTTGCAATATCACTGGCAAAAATTACTCCATGAGCACCGCCTTCCTCAACAACGATCTTAGCGATATCGTTCTGTGGCTTCATGGCGATCTCCATGCATCGTTTCGCGAAGTCGGGTCTTGTTAAAATATCTCTAGCTACTTCTAAGTGGTCCCATCCCCGCAAGAAAGCAGAAGCTGCCTCAAAGGGTCCCAAACCACCATTGTACAGGCAGAAGTAACCTCTTTCAGCAAACCATTTGCCAATTTCTATTATGTCGTCTATGACTGGTCTGAACTCTTCTATATCTATCTCAGGAAGTTTGTCCAGATCCTCCGGGTCCTTAACAGGCGAGTAAAGGATTTTTCTAAAAAAGGCAGTAGGAACATTACGGACGTAATGTATTCCGCCAAACTTGGTGGTTATGACGTGAGATTCGTTTGTACCAAATGGCCCCTTCTTCATTAACAAGTGCCAACCACTAGGGTCAAAACTAACTATTTGCGCATTAGAATGCTGCAACTGAAACAATACAAGTTCTTTCTCATAGTCCCCTCTAAGGCGCCATGGAACTGGCGTCTCCCAAACATACGGGTCGTCACCAACAGAGACCCAAAAACCCATTGCTGGAACAATGTCAGTTTCTTCGTGATTAAGCGTTGCATATACATAGTCTATTGGTTTCATTTTTTGCTTCCCTCTTATTTTAAAATTATTCTAAATTACTTTTTCTTTCATCCATTTCTTACAAATCTCGACTCCCTTCACAGCGTCGTTGGCGTATGCGTCTGCACCAATCTCCTTCATAAATTTCTCTGTTATTGGTGCCCCTCCAATAATTATCTTAACTTTTTCTCTCAATCCTGCGCGTCTTAATTCTTCAACCACTTCCTTCATGTTCAACATAGTTGTTGTTAAAAGGGCAGACATGGCAACGATATCTGCATCTGTGTCTTTTACTGCTCGAACAAACTTTTCACCATTGACATCCACGCCTAAGTCCTCCACTTTGAAGCTGGAAGCTTCCAAAAGGATGCTTATGATGTTCTTGCCGATATCGTGAAGGTCTTCTTTAATTGTGCCTAAAACCACGGTGCCCAAGGTCTTAATGTCTCCATTTTCCATATATGGTCTTAACGTGGCTAATCCCTCCTTCATAGTTTCCCCAGCCATTATAAGCTCACCAACAAAATATTCGCCTTTTTCGTAAAGTTCACCTACCTTCTCCATGCCCTTGGACATCCCGCCCATAACAACTTCATAAGGTGATATTCCAGACTTGACAGCTTCTAAAGCTAGAGTTTTTATTCTTTCCGTATCAAAGTTCACTATACAGTCGGAAAGTTTCAACGACATTTCCTTGTATCGAACTGTTTGTCTTACCATTTTTCATCGCCAAAAACATCTTTGTATTAACTACTATTTTTTACATATCTATCGCTTCAGACTCCAGTCACTATTTAATTGCTAGGCTAGCGCATAGGAGGGTTCTTCGCCATTGAGAACCTGAAATACTTGTTTACAGGTAAGCAACGATTCTTCAGTCACGCTGACATCCGTTAGTCCTGCAGTGTGCGCGGTGAAGACTACGTTATCGAATTTCAGAATCGGGTTGTCGAGGGTGATGGGTTCCTGTTCGGTGGTGTCAAGTACTGCTCCTCCCAGTCTTCCTTCCTCAAGAACCTCGCAGAGCGCTTCCTCGTCAATAATTCCTCCCCTTGCGGCGTTAATTATGTATCCTCCCTGCTTAATGAGTCCGAGTTCTTTATGCCCAATCATGTGAAACGTCGTTTTTGTCAACGGGGCATGTATAGTTATGAAGTCGGAACTTCTGAGTAATATGGGCAGTTCGGTTTGCTGAACGAAATCCTCTTGTACTTTAACATATGGATCATAGACTATAATCGAGGCGCCGAAACATCTTGAAAGTTCCACTACTCTTTTTCCTATTCTGCCATATCCAATTATGCCTATTGTTTTGCCTTTGATTTCAAGATTGTTCGCTGAGTATCTACTCTCCCACATTTTGTTTCTGACTTCTGAATCGTACTTGTTGTATTTTTTTGCCAACATGAGTATTGCGCCTAACGTGAATTCTGCGACAGCGTTAGCCATTACGTCGGGTGTGTACACGACTCGTATGCCGAGTTTCTTAGCTGTATCAATGTCAATATTGTCGATTCCGATGCCATGTTTCGCAACTACCTTTAACGAGTTTTTTTTACCAATCTTCAATAAACGGTCTG
>CAYGYP010000233.1:0-3880 GCA_964354115.1 uncultured Candidatus Bathyarchaeia archaeon
TCTAACAAAGAAGCTGGGCAAGGCGAACGTCGTCGACCGCCTGAATCTGGAAGTCAAGGATGGAGAATTCCTTGCCTTACTCGGTCCACCTGGTGCAGGCAAGACAACAACCCTACGGATGATTGCCGGCCTCGATAGCCAGACGAGTGGAAACATCCGTATCGGCGACAAGCTCGTCAACAGGCTGCAACCCGCTGAGAGGAATGTCTCGATGGTCTTCCAAACCTTTGCTCTTTACCCTCAGATGAGCGTTTACGACAACCTGGCGTTTCCGCTGAAGAAACGTCGAATGTCGAAAGCGGATATTGACAAGAAAGTCAAAGAAGTGGGTGAGATGCTCGGCATCTCCCACCTTCTAGAGAAAAGGCCCGGCCTCTTGAGTGGCGGGGAGAGGCAAAGGGTCGCAATCGGCAGAGCTATCGTCAGACCCTCAGACGTTTTCCTATTAGACGAGCCGCTAAGTAACCTCGATGCGAAGCTTAGAATACTCATGCGCGCTGAGCTGAGAAAGCTGCAAGAGCAACTTAAGCAAACGGCTATCTTCGGTACGCCAGATGAGCTTGAAGCGTTGTCTATGGCCGATAAGGTAGCGGTAATCAACGAGGGGAAGCTAGTTCAGTTTGATGTCTCAGAGAGCGTCTACGATCATCCGAAGGATCTATTCGTCGCCAAATTCGTCGGCAGCCCACCAATGAACACTCTCGTGGGTAAGTTTGAAGCTAAGGATGCCAAGTCCCTCATTATGTTCAGCGGTTTCAATCTGAATGTAACAGAGTTCCGTGAACACTTGGGCGACGAGCGGTTGGGCTCCGAATTGGTCTTAGGTGTCAGACCTTCCAACATCTCTGTTTCAAAGGAAAAGTCAGGCTCGCAAGATATTCAGGCCGAGGTTTATGCGATAGAACCACTAGGGTCGGAAACAATCCTTGACTTGAAGGCCGGGGATGACATAGTGAAGGCAGTAGTGCTGCCAACGTTCACACCAAGCATAGGCGACAATGTCTGGTTAGCCATTGACATGAATCGAATGCACGTGTTCGATAAACAATCGGAGCTTACACTACTCTAGGAACAACTAGACTGAGCGCCTAGGCTGTCACTCGGCGATTGGGTGACGCCGGCTTTTCGTGCGGGGGTCCTCAATGAAAGTGATAGTGTTACCTATCCGCCCTGAACTCGTGCTTTGAGAACGCGGAATCTATCTGACGGCTCCCGCCACTAGACCACGAATCAGGTACCTACGAAATACTGCGATTACGACTAGCGCTGGTATCATTGCAAGCACCCCGGAAGCCATTATGATTCCGACGGGCTTCACGGGTTGGGCAGCCATGAAGCCGATCACGACCGGAAGCGTACGAGCAGCTCCCGTCTTAGTCACCATGAATGCGAAGAAGAATTCTGTCCAAGACATCATGAAGCTAATTATGCCGATTGCAACTATCCCGGGCCTGATCAATGGAAACACCACCTTTCGAAGTGTTTCTAGGCGTGAGTAGCCGTCTACTCTCGCTGCGTCTTCGATATCTTCTGGAACCGTGGCCAGGTACGTATTCAGTATCCAAATAGTCAGGGGAAGAGTGAAGTACGCATGTATCATGACCACGGCAGGGATCGTATCAAGCAGTCCGAGTCCGAACATAATTATGTAGAATGGAACAACCACAGCAATTGGAGGAATCAGTCTACCGGCGATGGATGCGTAGAACAACTTCATCCGGCCCCAGAACCTGCCTCTCGTAAAAGTGTAGGAAGCTAGAGTTCCAGCAAGGAGGTTGATCCCGACGATGCAAAGCGAGACAACTACGCTATTTACGATCGCCATTGGATATTGCTCAGCAACCGCAGGAAGGAATTCCCCGCCGATTCCAAAGTACTTCAAACGTTCCTTGACCGCTTGCGCGGCGTTAAGAACGAACTCAAAGTTCCTCGTCGTAGGCGTCGGAGGAAGATAGTAAGGTGGAACTGTCGTGACTTGAGGTTCCATTTGGAGACTCAGATTAACCATCCAGTATATGGGAAACAGTATCCAGATAGCAACCAGAACCACAGCCACTCCGAGAGCGATTTGTTCTCCTCTTCCCAAGCGTCTCGCACCTCATGCACGCAGTCTTAGGCGCCCCAAACGGAGCACGTAGAAGTAGGCAAAGATCAAGGCAATACTGACTAAGAAGATCATGAAAGCGAGCGCGGACGCATGCCCAAAGTCGAGGAACGTGAACATCTCCTGAAACGTGTAGTAGGTAATCATAGCCGTGAAGTCGGACGGTCCTCCTTGGGTTATCACGTATATCGGGTCGAACACCTGTATTGACAACAAAGTCATCAGGATGATGACTATCAGGAATATCGGTTTCAGCCACGTGAAAGTTATGGCTCTGAAGCGTGCCAACGCTCTTGCGCCATCAACGCTGGCTGCCTCGTAGAGTTCTTGCGGTATCGATTGGATGCCTGCCATGAACAGAAGCGTTGGAAGCGGCAAGGTGACCCAAATGAATGACAAGATGACGACTAGCATCGCGGGCCATTTCAGCGTTAGCCAAGGCACATAGGTGTCTATGACTCCAAGGTTAAGCATAACGGCGTTGAATAGTCCATAATTCGAGTCAAATATCCACCTGAAGTTCAGTCCCGCGACTACATACGGGATCCCCCACGGGATGAGGATCAGCCACTGTAGAAATCCTGCACCTCTGAATCTTCTTGCAGCAAGCATCGCCAATCCAAGGGAAGCGAATGTGATTATCGGAATTGCGATAACGGCGAAGTACACACTACTTGTGACCGAACCAGTCCAATAGTACATCTGAGTGACGGCAACATAGTTGTCGCCTCCGATGAACCTATACTGCTGAGGATACTTCAGATTGTATCGAAACAGACTCGCGTAAAACGCATATCCTAACGGATAGAAACCGAACACAAAAAGGGGGATTAGGGCTGGTAACAGCCCTATCAAGATGTCTCTGAGGTCGCCCTTCAATGCGTCACACTTGTGCTTGTGCTCTGGTCAGGCGCCGGCAGCTGCTTTCATCTTGTTCCATTCGGCAGCTATGTCATCAAGCACGGATGCGATGTAGTCGTCGCTCGCAGGCTTTCCGTGTTCGCCCAGCCAGATGGACTGGAACCTGGGTCTCACGACACCGGCGGCCCAGTATCCAAACCAGTCGCCCCACCACGTGGTCATCTTCGGGTCGTTGAAGAAGTCGTAGGCCTTGGCTAGGGCATCTTTCCTTGCAGTCGGGTCAATCCAGGCACTCATCGAGTCAGTGATTTCTTTGTCGTCCCACATGGATATGTATGGAAATGCTAGCCCTGCCTGCATGGCCAACCGCTTCACCACTTGATACTTGCCGTTCGCAAGGTCAGGTTTCGTGTTGGTCGTCTTTCCTCCTACAAACTGCATTAGTCTCCAGACTGCATCGCGATGACTAGGTGTAGAGTCATTTGCGACGTGCGAGGGCAAATAGGTGCGGTAGATACTCGAGATCACTCCTGAGCCTGGGCTCACGGCGACCTTGAGGTTGTATGCTTCGTCGGTGGCGGGTTTTCCTGTCGTCGAATCGGTGGCGTTTATGAAGGCAAGCTCGTAGTCGGGGAACCAGATGGTCGAGTGCTTACCCGACCCCATCACTTTGACGGTGTCGGCTTCTTCGTACTGGATAACTGCGGGGGTGGATGTCTTGTCAATCCAGATCGTGTCCCCGAGAAACTTGACCGCGTTGAATAGCGGAGATCCTTTGTAGTTGAATATGGGATTGAGGCTTTCATCAAACAAATATGGTGGCTTTTGGTCGGTCAAGGTCATCATGGTTGTGTAGACAGCACATTCTGTGAAGCCCCAGCTTCCAGCAAAGTAGCCGATCGGAAACTCGGGCAA
>CAYGYP010000234.1:0-3875 GCA_964354115.1 uncultured Candidatus Bathyarchaeia archaeon
TCTGAGTGGGCAATGTCGTCGCCGGCTCGAGGATGCCCATGCTCTCGATGCTCGGAATGAAGGCGTTCATGCCGATCAAGAGCAGCGGCGCCGTCTCGCCCAAGGCATGCGCCATGCCGATGATGGTGCCGGTGAGAATGCCGGGCATCGCCAGCGGCAGCACATGGTGCATCATCACCTGATGCTTCGACGCTCCGACGCCGAGCGCCGCCTCGCGGATCGAGGGCGGCACCGCCTTGAGCGCGGCGCGCGTGGCGATGATGATGGTCGGCAAGGTTATCAACGACATCACCATGCCGCCGACGAGAGGAACCGAGCGGGGCAGACCGAAGAACCCGATAAACACGGCAAGGCCGAGCAGTCCGAACACCACCGACGGCACGGCGGCGAGGTTGTTGATATTGACCTCGATGAGATCGGTCAGCCGGTTCTTGGGGGCAAACTCCTCAAGATAGACCGCTGCGGCGATACCGATCGGAAAGCTCAGCGCGAAGCTGACGAGGAGCATCAGGAAGGTGCCGGTAATCGCCCCGGCGAGCCCCGCGCGCTCCGGAAAGCGGCTATCGGCGTTGAAGAACAGTTCCCAATTGAAGGGCGAGTGCACGACGCCCTTAGCGGCCATGGCGTCGAAGGCCTCGATCTGGGTCAGGTCGAATCGCGTGTTGAGGACTTTCGGGGTCTTGCCTTCGGCCAACTCCTGGAATGGCGGTGAGACCGGGAAAATGATCTGCACCGTCTTGCCGATAATGCTCGGATCGGCGGCCACCCGCTTGGCGATGGCTTCGGGGGCGTCGTCGGCCAGCATGGTGAAGAGCGCGGTGTCGTGCACATCGGGGAGGTACGCCTGGAGGCTGTCTCGCGCCATAGCGGCAAAGTCTCCGCTCGGAGGCGGACCGGCTTCGACCTTGGCGGGATCGATATAGACGTCGAGCTTGAGGCTCGTGCGCCCGTCCTCCTCGACCACCACATTGCGGTTCTGTAGCCGCTCGAAATAGCGTACCTGGCTCCAGCTCAGCGCATCGACCTCCTTCGGAATCACGTCCTTATAGAGCTGGTCGAAGGGATCGGACATGGCGATGGCAAGCGTGATGGTCTTGCCGATGGCGTCCGGATGCTTGATGACATAATCGCGCACAATATAGGGCGCATCGGAGGTCAGAATCTTCGCCACCTCCGATTTCTGCTTGTCGGTCGCGTCGGCAGGAACAAAGCTCGTCAGGGCATCACGCACCAAAGCACGGAAATTGCCGCTCGCAGGGTCCTTGGCATCCACCTTGGCGGGATCGACATGGATTGCCAGGTCTACCTTGGTCTGGAGGAAGGCGGGCAGGCCAGTGACGACGATCGAGGTGAGAAGAATGCCCAGCAGCCCGACCGCGAGCCCGATGGCGATGATGCCATAGGCTTGCAGCCGCCAGTCGGCGGCATAACGTCTGCGGACGCGCCGCCGCGCGTCGTTGGATGCCCAATCGACGGCCCGAGACCGCCGATCTATGGCCTGTGCATCACTCATATTGCTCTCGATATTTGCGCACGATGTGCAGCGCGAGCACGTTGAGCGCGAGTGTCACCAGGAACAGGACAAGGCCAAGCGCGAACGCGGCGAGCGTCTTCGGATTGTCGAACTCGGTGTCGCCGATCAGCAGCGTCACGATCTGCACCGTCACGGTGGTGACCGGCTCAAGCGGATTGGCGGTCAGGCTCGCAATGATCCCGGCGGCCATCACCACGATCATGGTCTCGCCGATGGCGCGGCTAACAGCGAGCAAGATGCCGCCCATGATGCCGGGCAGAGCGGCCGGCAGCAGCACCTTGGTGATGGTCTCGCCCTTGGTGGCGCCCATGGCGTAGGAGCCGTCGCGCATGGCGCGCGGCACCGCGGCGATGGCGTCGTCGGAGAGCGATGAGACGAAGGGAATGATCATGATGCCCATGACGCCGCCAGCGGCCAGCGCGCTGTTGGGCGCGATCGGAATGCCGATCAATTCACCGAATTCGCGCATGGCCGGCGCGACCGTCAGGACGGCGAAGAAGCCATAGACGACGGTTGGGATGCCGGCGAGAAGCTCAAGCAGCGGCTTGACCGTGGCCCTGAAGCGATGATGCGCATATTCGGTCAGGTAGATCGCGGAATAGAGACCGACGGGGATGGCGACGGCCATGGCAATGGCCGAGATCAGAAGCGTGCCGGTGAAGACCGGGATGGCGCCAAAGGCGCCGCCGGCCGTGACCTGGCCCTCGCGGATCGGAATCTGCGGCTCCCAGTTGAGGCCGAAGAAGAACTCGAACGGCGAGACCTTGGCGAAGAAGCGCAAGGCCTCGAACAGGAGCGAGAGCAGGATGCCGAGCGTGGTGAGAATGGCGATCAGCGAGCAGGCGATCATCAAGCCGGTCATGATCCGCTCGGCCCCATGCCGGGCGCGGAATTGCGGGGCGATTTGCCTCGAGGCGACGAAAAGGCCGAGGAGCGCGACGCTGAGCGCCGCGGCGACCATGCCCCAGCGGGCGATCGTCTGCCAGTGGCGGTAGCGATCCGCGGCTTCCTGCACGATAAGGGTCGGCTCGCCGAAGAGATTGCCGGCGGCGACGGCCTTGATCTGGCTCAGGAGGAGATTGATCTGGCCTTGGTCGAGGCCTTCGGTGGTACCGGTTGGCAGGCTCCAGAGCAGGAGCTTGTCGATGACCGTGCCTTGCAGAAACAGCCAGATGAGGACGAGGAAGAGCGAGGGAAGTCCGACCCAGGCGGCGACGAAGGCGCCATGGTAGCTCGGGCGGGAGTGAAGATCCTGCTGCCGTCCGCCGACCGAGGCGACGGCCCGCTGCCGGCCAAGGACGTAGCCGGCCACGCAGAGCGCCAGAACCACTAGGACGATGTAGCCAGTCATCTAAGCCCGCCAATTCCGTCGCAAGACATTTCGCGAGACTTCATCGGATCGAGAGCGTGGCCACGGCTGTGACCGTGGCCACGCTTCATTCGAGTGCTGTCGGCCCGGCCTACGAGGTCGGGGCGGACATCTTGGCGGCGCTCTTGGCCCGCTCTTGCATCTCTTTCAGCTCATCCGGGCCCAGGGCGACAAGGCCACGCTCGTGCAAATAGCCGTCCTTGCCCATGGACTCATCGCTGACAAACTCGGCGATGAAGTCGTCCATGCCGGGGATGACTTTGCGGTGCGCGTTCTTCACGTAGAAGAACAGCGGACGCGAAAGGCCATAGGTGCCGTCGGCGATGGTGTCGAAATCGGCTTCGACGCCGCCGATCTTCACATCCTGCAGCTTGTCCTGGTTCTCGAAGAGGAAGGAGTAGCCGAAGATGCCGAGCGCGTTCGGATCGGCGCCGAGGCGCTGCACGATGAGGTTGTCATTCTCGCCGGCCTCGACGAAGGGGCCGTCCTGACGCATCGGCGTGCATTTTTCAGTGACGAGCTTCTCGAAGTCCTTCTTCTCCAGCTCGCCCTTCTTCTTCTTGAAGAAGTCGAGCGCCTTGCAGCCCTCATGCATGGCGAGCTCGACGAAAGCGTCGCGCGTGCCGGAGGTGGGCGGCGGGCCATAGACGGTGATCGGCATGTCGGGGAGCGACTTGTCGATCTCGCTCCACTTCTTCGCCTTATTGGGAACGAGCTTGTCGCCCTCGGGGACCTCGGAAGCGAGCGCGAGGAAGATCTGCGCCTTGCTGAGATCGAGCGGCGTGCCCTTCTTCGACTGGGCGATGGAAAGCCCGTCATAGCCGATCTGCACCTCGGTGATGTCGTCAACACCGTTCTTGGTGCATAGCTCCCACTCGGACTTCTTCATGGCGCGCGAGGCATTGGTGATGTCGGGATTGGCCTCGCCGACGCCCTGGCAGAAGATCTTCATGCCGCCGCCGGTGCCGGTCG
>CAYGYP010000235.1:0-3875 GCA_964354115.1 uncultured Candidatus Bathyarchaeia archaeon
AGCACGTCTTGCTTGAGAAACCGATGGCTTTGACAGCAAAGCATGCCTGGGAACTTGTTGGCATAGCCAAACACAAGGGACTATGTCTGCAGGTGGGACACATCTTTAGGTTTAACAACGCATTGAAGATGATGCGAGACTTGGTCCGACAGGAATACCTTGGTAGCCTGTATTATCTGAAGTTGCAGTGGACGACACTGATGCCATCTCCTTTGAACCGTGACATAATCTTCGACTTGGGCCCACACCCCGTCGACATAATGAACTATCTTTTGGACAGTTGGCCGACTAAACTTGCATGCACTGCACGGGCCTATAGAAGAGAAAAACTAGAGGAAATGGCCTATATATCGACAGAGTTCGACAAAGGGCTCATTGCAACTGTTGAACTGAGTTGGCTACAGCCTGGTAAAGTGAGAGAGGCGACAATCGTTGGATCGGAAAGAACGGCCATAGTGGACTGCGCAAATCAGTCGATCAAGATTCATGAAGGTAATGATGATGGCCAAAATTACAATCTCGACATTGTTCCTAACAACACCATTTTTGATGAAACACGTCACTTTGCAGCAAGCATTCTAGGAAATGAAAATCACAACAACCCAGGATCCATAGGTGCCAAAAACGTGGCCATTCTGGAAAAACTTAAAGAATCGATGGAACATGAAAGAACCGTGAGAGTTGACACACGGGATCCGATGTGAAAAAGAACCCAAAATATTCTTTCTGCAGAGATGTGCAAGTTGGAGAAGGCACTGTACTGCATGATCATGTAAATCTTTACAAATGCAAGATCGGAAAGAACTGCAAGATCGACGCTTTCGTCTACATAGAGGAAGACGTACGGGTCGGTGATAACTGCAAGATACGACCGTTTGTTTTCATCCCTAGCGGCGTGACTATTGGTGATGATGTTTTCATCGGACCCAATGTCTCCTTCACCAATGACAAATATCCCCGAGTCAGGGGCGAATGGAAGAGCCTGAAAACAAAGATCAAGAGAGGCGCTTCAATCGGGGCAGGCAGCACAATCCTGCCAGGAGTGACGATCGGCGAAGGCTCTTTGATAGGGGCAGGTTCAGTCGTAACAAAGAATATCCCTGATAGAGCAGTTGTGGCAGGGAATCCTGCAAAGATCGTCGGATACAGACCTTAGCTCTTGAGGGCAATTCATGAAAAAGATCGCAATCATCCCAGTCTATCGTGACACAGACAAACTGGTGCGTGTTCTCGCCAAGTTTCCGAAAAATGTCGTTGATGAAATATGCTTAATAGTTGACTGTCCAACCGATGGTGAGTTAAGAGAAATATCGGCAATCAAGATGGATATTGGCACCAGAATTCACACCATGATCAACAAAACCCGTAGGGGTGTCGGATATGCAATACGAGAAGGGATTGAATACGCTCTCGCCGAAAAATGTGAAGTAGCCGTGATAATGGCCGGCAACGACAAAGACGATCCGCAAGAGATTCCACGTTTCTTAGAGGCTATTGAGAATGAAGGATATGACTATGTGCAGGGCTCAAGGTTTCTGCGGGGAGGCAGACAGGTTAAGAACCCTCTTCTGAGAAATGTTTTCAGTCGCGTCTACCCTCTTGTTTGGACTTTGTCCACGAATGTGAAATGCACAGATGTAACAAATGGTTTCAGAACGTACCGTCTGAAGATTTTTCGTGACAAACGTGTCAATATATGGCAAGATTGGCTTGATGACTACCAACTGGAATACTATATCCATTACAAGGTACTTACTTTGGGATACCGGATGAAAGAGGTTCCGGTGTCCAAGACATATCCATATCGACATAAAGGGGGATACTCCCACATCTCTCCCCTGAGGGATTGGTGGAAAATTACAGGACCATTGATCTATCTAAAGCTAGGCCTTAAGTCCTGAAGGACCATTGTTCACTCATTGTCGGGGATGCAGAAGCCACTGACAGCAAAGAGACAGGTTTTTGACTTACGCTGTTCTATATGAACGGATTTGTGTGGCGAGGACTGGTTATTGAGAATTCTGATAGTGCCTGCGAATGACTGGATCTCTGGCCCAAAGGAGTATCTCAATGAGATAGCTGAAATCATTGGGAGGGATCATGATGTTTTCGTTTGGCATTTGAAGTTGAGAACGGGCCAGAAACCTTTCATCAAGAGCATAGAGAATGTCAAAATCATTAACCCTCCAAACATTCCTTCAGATAGCCTGTTTCTTAACTATATTGTTAACCTCGTTCCTCACTCGCTCTATTTTGTCAAATCCGTGCGCGACCTAAAAATAGACATTGTGGTTGTCCTCAATCTGATACCTGGACTCTGGGCTTTTTTCCTTGCGCCAACAGAAACGCTGAGAACGTTTGGGTTTCAAGACTATTATCCCGAATCAGCGTCGGTTCATTATCGTGATCTTCCTCGAACATTTCGGAGGGCGATAGAATCCCTCGCTTTGTTGGTGAACAGGGCGGCAGTTCGAAAAGCAGATTTGACGCTGTGTCCCGTTCCTTCCCTAGTAGAATTGGCGGCGGAGATGGGGTGCAAGAAGAACTACCTTTTGAACAATGGCGTCGATACTGCTTTCTACAGTCCATCGAAACCTGACGAGCAACTGAGAAGAAAGTTGGGATTGTCCAAACACACTTTAGTGTTTTATGGTTTGATCGAGAATTGGTTGAATTTTGATCCCGTTATCGACGGTTTGAAATTGCTTAAAAAGAAGATTCCCGATTTGAAACTGCTTGTTATCGGATCATCTCTCACGGGCTACGTTGAAGAACTAAACAGGAAGCTACGAAGTGCTGATCTGACAAATGATGTAGTTCTGACCGGACATTTGCCGGAAGAAAAAATTCCGTCTTATCTTGATCTTGGTTCAATTGCCATTGCGCCGTATAGAATAGACACTTACTCAGGAAGCATCAGATTGCCAGTGAAATTTTTCATTTACTCGGCAATGGGTAAACCAATTCTCTCCGTACATTTGCCAGAAGTCCAGAACCTCAAACCAAAACATGTCTTCTATTATCAGGATGGAGCAAGTTTTGCGCAAGCTGCGGCCAAGATATTTGACGACGAAAAACTACAAACTGACTTAGGAAAATACGCCATCAGCTTTGCAAAGAATTTCGACTACTTCAAACTGGCGCAAGAATGCGAAGCAACCCTCAAGAATGTCTGGCGGGAGAAGCGCGGTTTAAAAAACGCACCACGCGCGCTCAAAGTGGTCAAATGAACGTTGTGTTGTTTTCCAATGAGTACCCACCGTTCATTTTTGGCGGTGTAGGGACATTCGTCAAGGATCTTGCATTCGGTCTAAATAGACTAGGAGTGAAGATCACGGTTATTACGGGATATCCTGTCCCTGGACTGCGCCTGAAAGGTGTGAGCCTTGATGATAGTCGTGAAAACAAGAAAGGAATAAGTGTAATCAGATTCCCCTACCCAAATATTCCTCCTCGACACCTGACTTTTCAATTACTCAATTTGGGAAGGTTTGGCAGAACCGTGGCTGATGTCGATGCTGACTTAATCCACGGACAGTGCGGATCAACCTATCCAGCCTTGTTAAACTTTAGAAATATTGCTCCCATAATAATGACTTATCACGGAAGCTTGAAAACTCAGAGAGCCTTGAGTTATTCATCCTTGACAAGAGGTGGAAATTGGAAGGATATCTTCACATATGGCTTGGGCTATCCTATTTGGAATTATTCGTTCAAAAAGGAACTTCAAGACTCAGCAGCTGCTGTTGCCGTTTCTGAGACTTTGATGAGGCAGCTGTTGTTGGAAATGAACTGCAAGAAGGAAGGAAAAATGCAGTACCTCCACAACGGCGTTGATCTGGAGACGCTTGATAATGCGTGTTCTGCTGCATCCA
>CAYGYP010000236.1:0-3843 GCA_964354115.1 uncultured Candidatus Bathyarchaeia archaeon
CACAACTCCACAAACTGAAGGGCCAGCTTGCTCCACTCGAACTTCTCTTTGACCACGGCCAATCCGTTCTTGCCCAGCCGCAGCCTGAGCTCACGATCCTCAAGCAGTCGACGTATCTTGGCGGCCAGATCCCCAGCATCGCCCGGCTGGTAGAAAAGGGCCGTCACCCCCTCCTGCGCGATCTCCTCCAGGGCTGGCAGGCGCGGCAGAATAGCCGGCACGCCGCAGGCCCAGTACTCGAACTCCTTAAGAGTGACCCGACCCCGAGCCGACAACACATCCGGAAGTATCACCAGGCCGACATCGCTGGCGCTGATGAAGGACGGGATCTCGCGCTGCTGCACCCAGCCTGAGAAGAAGAAATGATCATCCAGCGAGTACTCACTCACCTTCTTCTTGAGGCCCGGCACGGCGCTCCCGTCTCCTACCAGCCAGAAGCAAGCACGCTCATGTTCCTCCACGACCAGGCGAGCGGCATCGACGAGCAGTTCGGGATCGTCCTGGGGGTCAATCGCCCCGTGGAAGATCAGTACGTGGCTGGCACCGCTGGCGTGTGCGTCCCGCAAGGCACGGCCATCAACAGGGTGGAAGATGCTCGTATCCACTCCGTCTGGTACCACATCGATCTGCGCGGCCTCTGCGCCATACCCCACGGCGATCCTCTTCATCGCCTCGCTGATGGTGATGATCCGCCCGGATTCCCGGATCACTCTATTCTCCAAGCGGCGCCCGCCACCCATCACCGCCCTCAGCCACCCTCCGGGAGAGTACTTTTCCAGGTACTCGAAGAGAAGGTCCGTCAGGTCCAGGACCGCAAGCGAGTCGGGGCTCCACCTCTTGCCCAGCAGAGCTCCATACCCAGCAATCGAGTTGTGGGACACAATCAAGTCCGGCTTCAGCCTGCGAACGGCCGCGGCCACTCTCATGATGTTGTATGGAAAAGCCACCATGTACTTGGGCATCTTCCATCTGCCCAGCCGGTTGACGCCCTGAAGGGACACCCAATCCTCGCATGCCAGTCTATCTACGGCCTCTCTCCTCGTGACAGCGATAGATGAGGCCACATGGACCTCGTGGCCTCGGGAGACGAAGGCCTTGGTCACACTCGAGATGCGTGGCGTGCCCCCTCCACTGATAGGGATCAGTTTCTCAAGAATTGTGATCAGAACCCTCATAACCCCCCTTGTAGCACAGCGTTCGAGAAGTACGGGGCACACCATCTGGGGAAACCCGGACCCGGCGCCTAGTCAGAGCCGTACGCAATCCAGATAGGGCTAGACCATGCCATCTCCCCATCCACTTGCCGGAGCCTCACATAGTAGTAGCTATTCTCCTTGAAGTCCCAATCCACATAGTCGAAACAACAAGTCTCACCGTCAGGTTGTTCGGCGTGGATCACCGTGTACCCGGATTCGTCATGCTTGATCAACTCGACTGTTTGCAGGCTGTCAGTACCCGCCGCCATCACCGCAATCGCTGGACTCTTGTTGGAAACAAACTCCTCTCCCATGAAGTGGCCATCAATGCCAAAATCCAGGTAGATCCTAGTTCCCGTCGTGGCATAGCAGCGTCGCGCTTCAAACGCCTCCCATATTGCACTCCTATCGTTTCCTTCCGCCAGCACGACTGCTAACCCTGTCGGATGTCCGACATACGGTGTAAAATCGTTCGTCCCCGGAGTCCCCAGGTGATTGTCGCTAGACCCGATGAGGCCAATCTTGTGCCCCGCGTGCCACGCATACTGATAGGACCAGGTGTGATCTATCCCGAGCTCAAAACGCCCAGGGGTGTCTATCAGATCGCCGCCCTGGTTTATCAGATTGTGCTGGGAGTAGATCTCCCCTATCGGCTGATGTTCGTTATTTATGTCGACCCACAACGGGTGCCTATCGAACTCCGTCCATTCGTCCATCACATGAGGTATGGTGATGAAGGACTTCCCCTGCTCTTCAAGAGCAGCCCAGAGTCTTCTTGGGTTGTCATAGTTCTCATCAACACTGCGGTAGGTCTCGTTCCCATAGTCTTTGTACATCACTACTCTGTGCCCGTATTCCCAAGAGGTCCATTCATAGGCGAAGAAAGTAGTGAAGACGCCGGGTTGATAGAATGATTCGCTGATATCCTGGCTCCTGGCCCACAGCCCGTCAGTAAAACCAGCCGCGTCGTGTTCTGAAACAGAAGCGAAGTCGAGTCTCATGACGTCCCGCGCATGCGCATAGGCTTCCTCCTCCGTGGTGTAGTTCGCACGGTGATCCCCGATACAGCCGTCAACGCCTCCCACGTTGCCAGCGCCGGTTCCCGTGTGAAAGTGAGTGTCGCCGAAGCACCTTCGATGGCGCGGCAACGATCCAGTTCCTACATGTGAGTAATTGCTCCGGCCGGTCAAGACGCCGTCGGCCACAGTCACCCTATGGAAACCTGGAGTCCCATATCGTACGCCGCCGAAGACACGCACGCCTGCGTCCTCCTCGGTGAAAGCGTAAGCCAATGGTACCTGCCCCCCGGGATCACTACTGGCAAACGATACGATACCTCTGTAGCCAGTCGCCCTGTTCCCAAACCTATCCAGCGCCACAATAGCCAACTCGAAGGGACTATTCATGCCCACGTTTGCTGGACCAACCACGAGCAGGAGCTCAGGTTGACTAGGCACGATCTCGATCCTGGGCAAAATGGCTATCTCTGTCCAAGGGTCCCACTCGTTGCGCCTGGAGTGCACCCGAAGAGCCAAAGTCCTCGCCAGAGCCTGTACGTTTCCTGTATACGAGAAGTGGATTCCACTCGCCGACGGAAGAGTACCACCTTGAACAACAAGACTGAGGACCCCTTTCCTTTTGCACTCTATCGCCACATCGGCTTCACCTGTCCCATCTGTCCAAGCATCGACGTACCCAGGCTTGTCCGGCGACTCAGCTTGACAATCGTCCCACAGCAACGGCAAGGTGCGATCCCGGCGCGTTGGAAACTGTAGGCTCAAACCGCCACCCACGTCCATGCCAGAAGGTCCCACTGTGAAATCGAAGGTGAGCGTTTCATAGCTATCGGCAACTACTGTCGTAGGAGACACACCGATGGTCCCTTCGCCTAGCGTGCTCGATCTGGTTGGGGTCAGACTCAGTGTCGCACCAAACCCCTCATCCGGCTGCGCTTTTTCGCTCCGTGCGGCGCACCTTGGCAGCATGAGTCCGGATAGTGCACTTGCCGCCCAAGTCGCACTCAGCCGCAAGAATCGGCGCCTGCTTATCCTCCGCACTTCGCTCCTCTGTCCCGTCGACACACACTGCGCCAACTGGCGGTGCCCCAATCCCATATCGGGGTCCTTCAGCATGGGAAGTGTTTCGCAGTATTCCTCTCAAGGCCTGAGTCTGCCCCCAGCAGACACAGTCTACGCGAGGACAGTAGCCAATCGCCTGCCCGCCGGCTCAGTTCAATCCGGTCAATCCGCCTGAGCCTCCTGATAGACCGTCTCGTACTTGCCGATCTCCCTCTCCCAGCTGTACCTCTCCAGGAGTTTCTTCCTGGCCTGGCTTCCCAGCCTGTCACGCCACGACTGGTCCGCGATCAGACCCAGAACCAGATCGATGAACCTGTCATCCACGTCTCTCGTCAGCAGGATCTCCTCGCCATCGGTGAACTCCAGTCCTTCTGCACCGATCTCGGTGGACACGATGGGCCTAGAGCACGCCGCGGCCTCCAAGATCTTCAAGCGCGTCCCTGACCCGCGATCCATGGGCACTATGATGACGTCTGAGGCCGACAGGTAGTCCCTGAGATTCGGCGATGCATCCTTCCTGCTGCTGATGAATCCAGTGAAGAACAGATGTTCCCTCTCGTATTCCAGCA
>CAYGYP010000237.1:0-3842 GCA_964354115.1 uncultured Candidatus Bathyarchaeia archaeon
TCCCTTCAGGCTTTGGTTCACGCACTCAGGCGGCAGATAAATGAGAGCTTCCAAGCAGTCCGCGTAAATGGGAAACCCGTCTTTGTAGCTGACCGTGCAGTTTAAGCTGGTTGTGGCGTTGATTCGGAAAGAAAGGGCTTTTTGATTAGGAGTTAATATTTGATACGAGGCATTCCCGATTTGTTGCGCTTGGCTTTTCGTGCTTATTCTTGCGTATTTGTAGAATAGAACTTGGTCTTGCTCCAGTCTAGTTGGCTAAAATAGTTGGTTGGAATAGGCTGAGGTTAAGACTGAAGCTGCTAGGACGAGGGCAAGAATAGTTAAAGTTAGGTTAATTTTTTTGGGCGTTTACACTATGCATTAGAGCGTATAACATAACTGTGAATATAAAAAAATGTGGAAAGAAAAAAGGTAGGGGATTGTTTTTTGTTTATGGATCGAAGTCTACTAGTGCCGTTGATGTTGTTGGGAGCTTCGCGAACCACCAATAGTAGCCGGTCGGTGGATACGTTGGCAGGATTCCGATTGGAGGATTAGCAACGTTGTTTATAGCTGACCATGTCGTGGGGCCTGTCACTGCGTCGTATCCGTATGCTGTTGTAAAGCGGTTAGTGCCGAACTCTGTTATTGTTCCTAGGGCCTTGACGACTGTGAAGCCTGATGGTTCAGTGTTTCCGCTGATGTAGCTTATTTTCAGGATGATGGCTACCGTGCCAGAAGGTATCCAAGCGTTATTGGCGTTTCCTAGATACTGGGTAGTCCATGCGGAAGCCCAATAGGTGTCTCTTGCATCCCAGCCGTACACTGATATTCCACGTGTTCCGTTGACGTCTCTTGCCACGGCTATCACTGCGTAGCCAGCGGTGTTATCGATGTTGCTGTAGCTGACTCCGGTTGATGTCTTCCATGTTGATAGTGGGAAGAAGTCAAGTGTTCCTATGCTGGGGTTGCTTGTCGGTGCGGAGCCCGTTACCGTGCCGCCGTTGACGAGGGCGTATCCGGGTGATGTGCCTTCACGGTCTATGGCAAAGTTGAAGTCGTTGAAGTACCTTGACAACCAGTTAGCCTTCGGACCGCCTACGCTGATGATTCCGTTCGGATGCCAAGTGACGGCGTCGTATTGTGACGCAGTCCACGTGCCAACCCATCTTTGAGTCAACGGATCTTTAGATGGATACCAATAACGTAAGGCGGTAGTACCTGCTGAATAGCCACCTGCGACGGGTTGAGGCGCGAAGGAGGTATAGTTGTCGTAGTTGAAGGCGAAGCCGTTAAGCCCGGTTCGGACATAACTCGTTGTGTCTGTGCCCGTTGCTTTGCCGCTGTTGCTGAACGTTTCAGAGTAGGTGCCTGTGAAGGGGCTTAGGCCGTAAGGTATGGTTCCTTTCAGACCAGTGTCGTTTTTGTCAAGCAGTGCCAATGGCTCATCATACCATGGGCTTGACCATAATCCTCCGACCATTGATGCTCCTGCGCTGTCGGATGCGGCTGAGCTTTGTCCAATGCCGTTCCACAATGGATTCATGTTGTAGTTTGCACCGATTATGCTTTTCAGGTCTTCTGGATTGAACACGTTGTTTAGCAAGTATCGAATTTCTGTGTCAATGTTGTTGGCGGGGTCGGGGGTTGGTATTACGTTAAGGTCTAATGCCTTGAACAGAGCGTACGAAGAGTTTCCCATGTTGTAATCGGTCATGCCTGCCACTTCAACGAACCTGATTTCCCTGTTGGCATCCCTTGCCAAGAAACCCAGCATGTTCGTCCAGAATGTACTGTTGTAGCGCCACTGGACGGTAACCAAAGGTGTAGTATAAGGCTCGCCAGCTGTAGTTGGTGGTGATGGTATGTCTGCAACAGCTGTGGCTGAGTCGAGAAGCCGTGTATATCCATTTGGTAAGTTTGGCACCAGCGGAGCATATACGGAGTATTCTGTTGCATTCGGCCAGTAGCCAGCGAAGAATGTGTAGTTTCTGTTGGGGTTGAAGGCCTGCAAGACGTCAGCCTTGTTTGACCCTGTTAATGGGTGCTGGTACACGGAGGTTATGTTGTTTGCGAAGTAGTGGATGTAAGCCCCGTTCGTTGGGTTTACGTCTCCTCTTGCTAGGTCAATCTCATATCTCTCTGAGAAGGCAAAGTCGTTTATTTGCATCAAGATTTTCTGGTCGAGCAGAATTTTTACATCCTTGTAGATTATGGCGTATTTGGCGTCCTTGTTGAAGATTACAGTGAACGTTACCTTCGCAACGTCCTCACTAAAGTTTCCATCGCGAATCACAACTGATGTCCTTCCAACAACAAGCCTTGCACTATCATATAGTATCTGCACGCCACTTGTAGTAAGACTGCCAAGGGTAACAATTCCAGGTCCTGACGAACTGGGGTCATAGTTTCCATCCCAGCTGTAAACTTTTCTTGCACCCTCGGCTGCAGCAGGCGAGGTTGTCGGATCGCTATAGAGCGCGTAGCCTTCTATGCATCTCTTGTTAGGGCCTATTCGGGTATAGTTCATGTAAAAGACCCAGCCCTGAATCCAATATGCTGGATTGACCATTGTTGAAGCCCAAGATTCCGTCAGATTCCATTCAGCACTGTTATAGCCGTAGGCAATACCCGCATATTGGGGAGTTGCGAACTCGCCGTACTCGGTCATGCCCACTCTCAAGCTTTTGTTCGCGTTAAACCACAAGTTGCCAGGGTTTGTTACAGGATAACCCGCAATGTTGCTCGTCGCCCATGTGTTAACATCGTAGGAGTACTGTCTGCTGTCGTAGTAATCGTTGCCTGCCACACCCTCAAGGACTACATAGTCTGCATTGCCGGTTGATATTCCAGATTTGAAACCAAGTCCAATGCCAATCAAAAGCGAGCTAAGTAATGCCGAAGCCAAAATTAGTACTATAACTGGTATTCTGTATTTTTTAATGTTCATCATTTTTTTTCCTCTAGTTAGTCACTCGTCCTAATGTTTTACTGAACTGCATATAAAAGGTTTTCCGTAATAGAAATCCTGTCTCTAAATTCACTTTGGGTTTACTTGAAAGTGTCTACTTCAACTGGGCGTAACATCAGCCTTTTACCCTTTAAATCCCAGACTTTCGCCACAAAAAAACAGTTTAGAGACACAGCCCATCACAGATGGAGAATGCTATAATCATTATCTGGTTCACAGCACGCGCTAGTTTTCCATCGGCCCTCACGGAATCTGCAAAATTTTACACAGCAGCATTCTCCGTCATGACGATAAGCATGATGGCCCACCAGCTGCAATCTCATCTTGGCTAAGCGTCGCGACTCACATCTGTAGAAGAAAGAAGCTTACTCCGGAACTGTTTGCCATAATTTCAACCGTACTGACCTTCACTTCGATAATAATCTTCATCCAAAAAGGATCAACGACAACATTAGAGGGAACACCAGTCATGGCCGTCGGAGGAATATTGGCGCTTGTCAAAATCGCTTCATAGCAGGGACCTCCCGGCTTCCTACCTCATCTGGACCAGCGACCTTGTTGACGAAAAGTCTAACAAACTCACAAGCATCCATGAGACAGCAGTACCATGAGGAGATTCAAAGTGCGTGCACCTCTAATTTAATATGTGGCTTGCACAGAATGGTAAAACACGCTTGACAAGTTTCGAGCATAAGTTAAGAAAGCGCGCACGACGAAAGCATGCTAGCCAGTGATCGTCTAAAGAAGAAGGTTAAAGGTGTCAGATTGGGGAAGATTAAGAAAGTACTGTACTCAAAACGAGCTGAAATACTGATACTTGTCTTTTTTTTCCTGTTTAGCCTGCGAGTGATAAACTGGTTTGAATATCCACAGATATTGATTAGTGGGGATT
>CAYGYP010000238.1:0-3829 GCA_964354115.1 uncultured Candidatus Bathyarchaeia archaeon
TGGTCCCATGTATTCCCTGTTTCTTGGGCGGCTCAACCGGTCCCCAAACATCGTGTCCATTGTGCTGAGCGACGACTTTTCGGTTCTTTTGAAAATCAGGATCTATTGGCAAAGCAGGTTCACCTAGCCCTAGTTGAGTGAAGGTCAAGATATTAGATTTTCCGTGCAAGACCGCAGGTCAGATAATACTCTCGCTGAGAGAAGAAGTCTCCGTCTGGCTAGAAGAATATTTTTTATAATTGGAAAGTCTATCTTGTCATGGCGATTCTATGAAGGTCAACGATTTCTCTTTTCTGATCGGAGGAGAAGCTGGGGCTGGGATCAGTCGCTCTGGTTTCCTTTTGGCGAAGGCTTGTATGCGAGGAGGACTCAGTGTTTTCGGCGTCAACGATTACCAGTCTCTCATCCGAGGAGGACACAACTTCTACATTGTCAGAATATCCGATGGTGAAATATATTCTCAGCCAGACCATGTGGATCTGCTAATAGCGTTGAATGCTCAAACAGTGCTGCGGCATAAAGATGAGCTTGTCTCGGGCGGGGGAATAATCTATGACGAGAACGATATCGATCTCAAAGCTGAGACGTTTGACAGGAAAGATCTGAAGCTTTACCCTATTCCATTGAAGAAGATAGTTGTCGACGAGTTGAAAGAGCCCCACAATCTCATAATGAGGAACACTGTGGCTCTCGGAGCGACAATCGCATTGACCGATTATGATTTTGCCTTACTGGAAGAGATATTGAGAGACACTTTCAAGCCTGAAGTTGCGGAATCGAACATCAAAGCCGCTCGAAAAGGGTACGATTATATCAAGCAGAACTTCAAGAGCGAATTTGAATATCGCCTGAAGAAGACTGAAACGGCGGGGAAAAGACGAGTCTTTCTGACCGGAAATGAAGCTGTAGGATTGGGCGCTCTGAAGGCTGGGTGCAAATTCTACATAAGCTATCCGATGACTCCGACAACAGGTCTGCTCCACTTCATGACTTCAAACGAAAGAAGCTACGGCATGATTACAATGCAGCCGGAAGGGGAGGTTGCCGCGATAAACATGATTACTGGCGCAGCCTTCGCTGGAGCCAGAGTCATGACGGCCACTTCAGGCGGAGGCTTCTGTCTGATGAGCGAAGGTTTAGGAATGACTGGAATGACTGAGACGCCGGTTGTTGTCATGGTGGGGCAGAGGCCTGGACCCAGCACGGGACTGCCGACTTATTCGGCTCAGGGAGACTTGAGATTCGTCATTCATGCGTCGCAAGGCGAGTTTCCAAGAGTGGTCGTTGCTCCAGGGGACATCGAGGAATGCTTCTACGAGACATTGCGGGCGTTCAATTGGGCTGATAAGTATCAGCTTCCAGTCATACTGTTGACGGATAAGTACGTTCTCGAGAGTGAAGTGTCAGTTGAGCCGTTTGACGTGAACCGCGTCGCTATCGAGAGGGGTTCGCTAATAGCCGACAACTATGAAGGGAAGGAAGAATATGGCAGATACGAGATTACTGAGACAGGAGTATCACCAAGGGCTGTACCTTCAGCCAAGGGAGCCATTGTCCATGCCAACTCAGATGAACATGATGAGTATGGGTTGACCACCGAAGACCCGATCATCACAACGGCCATGATGGACAAGAGAATGAGAAAGCTTAGCGCTATCGCGAAGGAGATTGAAGAGAGAAACATCGAAACGGTCAAGTTTTACGGCCCAGAGGAGGCACGGGCAACGATAGTCTCATGGGGTTCAACCAAGGGTCCCATAAGAGAAGCCATGAAACTTCTCAAGTCAGAAGACATAGCAGTAAACTATCTGCAGATTCTGTACTTGCATCCGTTCCCAAATGGTGAAGTTGAAAAGGTTTTGCACCGTGCCAAAAAGACAATAGTGGTGGAACAAAACAAGACTTCTCAGCTTTCAAGCCTCATCCGAGATCACAACCTGAGAAGAGTGGATCATAAGATTCTGAAGTATGATGGAAGACCCTTCAACCCAGGCGATCTTTCCGACCGCATCAAGGAGGTGCTCTGACAATGGTTGACACGGAAGCCCTTACCAGCACCGCCAAGATCACTTGGTGCCCAGGATGCGGAAACTTCGGCATTGTTTCAGCTTTCAAAAGTGCCCTCGTGGAACTGGGCGCTGACAGAGAAAAAGTTGTCATAGTGTCTGGGATAGGTTGTCACGGCAAGATAGCTGACTATTTGAACGTAAACAGCTTCCACGGTATTCATGGCAGAGTACTACCACTGGCAACGGGCATAAAGCTTGCAAACCCAAACCTCACAGTTGTAGGTTTCAGCGGAGATGCTGACTGCTACGATGAAGGCTGGGATCATTTTTGCCATGCCATCAGAAGAAACATGGATTTGACGCTGATCGTGCACAACAACATGATCTTGGGGTTAACGACTGGACAGACAACGGCGACCAGCCAAATCGGGTTTAAGACGAAGTCTACACCGTTCGGCTCCATAACAGCACCGCTTAATCCGATTGCACACGCTCTCGTCAGCAGCGGAACTTTTGTGGCTCGCGGGTTCGCCGGGGATCCGAAGCATCTCACAGGCCTGATGGTGGAGGCCCTGAAGCACAAGGGCTTCAACTACATCGACGTTTTCCAGCCATGCGTGACCTTCAACTACCTCAATACTTACGAATGGTTCCGTCAGCGAATCTACAAGCTAGAAGAGACTGGGCACGATTACACGGATAGGCAGAAGGCTCTTCAGAAGAGCTTCGAATGGGGCGACCGAATACCAATTGGCATCTTTTACAAGGAAGAGCGGCCAACGTACCGCGACAATCTCGAACACCTGAAGGGCCGGCCGCTCACAGAACTGCCGTTGGAAGATGTGGACATAATGCCGATCCTTGAAAGCATGAAATAGCCCTCAAACAAACACCTCGAAGAGCGCCTGTACGCTGAAGTCCCATGAATGACAAAGTATAAGAATAGTGCCAACACAAATTGCTAGGCGTGGTAAGTATGGAGCAAAACAAGCTTTACGTTTTGCCACAGCTACCTTACGGATACAAGGACCTAGAACCATATATTTCTGAACAGCAGCTGACTATCCATCATCAGAAGCATCATCAGGCCTACGTTAACGGTGCAAACAACATACTCCAGAAGCTTGACAAGGCGCGAAAAGAGAATGCAGACTTGGATATGAAGTCAACTTTGAAGGAACTGTCGTTCAACATAGGCGGCCACCTGCTACACTCGTTGTTTTGGGCGAACTTGGCGCCCGCAAGCAAAGGCGGAAAACCAGGAGGCGCCTTGAGCGATGCCCTGACGAAGGAATTTGGCAGCCTTGACAGATTCAAGAAGGAATTTACGCAGGCAGCCGTCAGTGTGGAAGGCTCTGGGTGGGCGGCACTAACTTGGTGCAGACAAACGAGCAGGCCGATCATAATGCAGATAGAGAAACACAACACTAACGTTTACCCGACATTCAGAATACTGATGGTCCTCGACGTGTTCGAGCATGCATACTACATTGACTACAAGAATGACAGAGCCAAATTCGTAGAAGCATTCTGGAACATCATCAACTGGAACGAAATAGGCAAGAGACTCCAAGAAATACCGAAATAGTCTATCCTCTCCCACCTTTTCTGTTTTCTGACGCTTGTTTGTTGCGCGCGAGCTTTTTCACTCGCGGACAGTTCAGTGTTCGTCAGCACCTTCTTCAAATCGTCAAGGATTTCCCGCTCAACAGCAATTAGTTTTTCATGGTTCCTGGGCTTTCCGTATGCGTGTGCGCACAGCCTACCCCCCCGGTTCAGTATATGATCCAAATATGGTCCAAATATGATTCAAATAGGCT
>CAYGYP010000239.1:0-3828 GCA_964354115.1 uncultured Candidatus Bathyarchaeia archaeon
TATTTAAGCGATCAGTGTAATCTGCGTAATCTGTGTTTAGAAATCGATCAATCAAAAATAACAAATTATGCGAAACAAACCCAATTTCCGAAAAGCCAAAAATGATTATAACCTTAGTAATAACAATGACTAATAACAACGAACAACGAACTATGAACTATTCAAAACAAACCCAAACAAAGCCAATTTCCCAGGTTCCCACTTTGCAATACGTCGCAAAATGGGCTTCCTCTGATTATTCTTGTGTTTTTGAATTGGCTGTGTATAATCTCGTTCTCCGTGATGGCAACGTAATGCACAGCACACCTAACAGCAGAAATTTTTATGGAGAGTATATGAAATGGCAAAGGCGAATGCGGTAGTAGCCCAATCGGGCGGGCCGACCGCTGTGATAAATGAATCTCTGGTCGGTGTTATCGAAGAGGCAAAAAAGCACTCTGAAATCGAAAATCTTTACGGTGCACTCAACGCCGTTGCCGGTGTTATCAAAGACCAGTTCATCGATTTGAAAAAAGTCTCAGCTGATACGTTAAAGCAAGTCGCCGCCTCACCCTGCTCGGCGCTTGGCTCCAGCAGGGACAAGCCGGACGAGGAGTATTGTCAAAAAATTCTCGATGTTTTCAAGAAGCGCAATGTCAGATACTTTTTCTACATCGGCGGCAACGACTCAGCCAACACTCTGCATATCATCAACACAATAGCAACCAAGACCGGATATGAACTTCGAGCATTCCATATCCCCAAAACCATTGATAACGACCTGCTGGTAACCGACCACTGCCCCGGCTACGGCAGCGCTGCTAAATTCGAGGCCTACGCCCTTATGGGCGATGACTTAGATAATCGCTCACTGCCGGGGATAAAGATTGATGTGATTATGGGAAGGCACGCTGGCTTTTTAACCGCTGCCACTGTTTTGGGCAAGCAAAGAGACGATGATGGGCCGCATCTGGTATATATTCCCGAAAGAGGCATTTCACTGGATAAGTTCCTCAGTGATATCGAAGGCGTGTACAAAAAACTTGGCCGATGTGTTGTTGCGGTAAGCGAGGGAGTCTGCGATACCAATGGTGTCACCTGGGCTGAGAAACTTGCTAAGGAAGCAGAGACCGATGCGCACGGAAACATCCAGCTTTCCGGCACGGGAGCGCTGGCGGACTTTTTAGCCGCTCAGGTAAAAACCATGCTAAAAGTCAATCGCGTTCGCGCGGATACGTTCGGGTATCTACAAAGAAGCTTCCCTGACCTGCGGTCAGAAGTGGATGCACGTGAAGCCCGATGGTGCGGAAGACACGCCGTTCAATATGCTATGAAGGAAGTTAGCGGCTCGGTAGCCATCAGACGCCTCGCCAGCGGAAAAGACTACAAGATAGAATTGTTCTGCACCGAACTCAAAAATGTCGCTGGAGATACAAAATCTATGCCTGATGAATTTATCAACGCCGAAGGCAACGGCGTAACTGACGCCTTTATCGAATATGCGATGCCGTTGACAGGAGGGCTGCCGAGAACGGAATACTTAGGCAACCGGCCGAGAGTGTGAGAAGAAATGATTATTGATTAATGATGATTGATTATTGAAAGGATAGCGAACGGCAAAAGAGCGGCCAACCAAAAAAAATGCTCCTGACCTCTCTTTTTCTTCTGGCACTGGCAATAAACGGATTGATTACCTGGGGCAGAGAACTGAGACGCAAGAACAAATAGTATTAAGATTGGCTTTGATCGACGCGGATATTTTTCTTTGCTTTTGGCGGCAAAAACGGATAATATCCGTTCAGTATGAGGAAATTGCTTGCGCATCTTCTGAAGGTTTTTAAACTATCGAGGAAGGCCCATATCGACGCCCGCTACAAGAAAGACTACAAAATCACAAAGAAGCAGTTGGAATACCTTGCAGAGCAGGTGAAAGTCTTACAGAAACTGACGGAAAAGATTTGCGAAGCTAAAATCGTTTATTTGAGCGAAGTCCCGCCATAGTTTTAACGAAGACGAACAAGAAAAACATAGAAAGCTTTAAAATGATAAGCATTAAGCTAAAGAAACGGGGAATAACATTCTATATTTTATGTCTTATAGTATTTCCTACTTTTTTTGTTCTTCTGCAAAAATATTCTAACTTTCTCTTTGATGAAACAACTTTGTATTATTATTTTTCTACAATTGCCCAGACTATAGGAGCCTTATTAGGAGTCCTTGGGGCTTTCAGTATTTTTAAGATACAAAAGATGGAGCAGGATATTTTAGAAAAACTTAGGAACTTTTATATTAGAATGGAAACAGATAGGGGAGCTATTTCAGATGGTGCGGAAGTTGTTAAAGAATTATTTAATTCAATTAGGGAAGATTATAAATATAAAAATGTAAAAGCAATAGTGAAAAAATGTGATAAAGCATTTAAAAAAACTAAAGATAATGAGTTTCAGGGGTTAAAAGAAGAGTTTTATGATATGGGCGGAAGATATTATATTAAATGCTCAATTATTCTTATCCTTTCAATTGTAACTGTCTTAAGTTTGATTCTAATTTTATTTTCTATATCTATGCTACTATGCACAAAAATGATAATTCAACATGATTTCTTTTTAGGTTATATCTTAGTTGGTTCTTGGTTACTTTTATTTTCAATCCTTTATTTTTTTTACAAGTTAATCCACATTTTACTAAAATAAATGTTTGAGCCAAAAAAATTCCTTTATTTGAAAAAACTAGAAAAAACTAGAAAACTTAAAAAACTAGAGAAAACTAGAGACAGCCACCTATTAATTCGGGCCTATTGTTGCTGTTGAAAAAACATTCTCGCAGCGTCTCGGCGGCTGGCTAATAAAATAGAGCATCTTCTATGGAAATTGAAAAAGCGGTAAATAGCATAAAGAAGTTTAAGGGCAATAACTTAGCTGATACGCTCTGCCATATTGAAGTTGGATTGCGCGGGGCGAATAGAGTACGTAGTAAGCAGTTGTGTAAGAAATTCCATCTGGACTCAGGCTTAATTTCCTCTGCTCTGAAATTAAAAAGGGCAGTTGCTCAAATAAATGAAATAATTCATGCGGCAGGTATATTACTTGTTTTGCCACATATCCTCAAAGACAATGAAAAAATAGAATACTTATCACTTGGAGCAGGAAATACGGGACGGAACTTTGATCTCGAAACTAATAAGAGAGTTGCAGAATTTAAGTTTATTAATTGGCAGGGAGGGCCCGAAACTATAAGACAGAACTCTATTTTCAAAGATTTCTATGAGTTGGCTGAATATGAAGAGGATAAAAGGCGTTATCTCTATGTGCTTGGTAAACAAACCCCATTAAGATTCTTTAACGGTTCAAGGGCAATTAAAAGTGTTCTTAGTCGGAATAATAAACTTAACCAAAAGTTTTTGGCTAAATATGGTAACAGATTTAAAGTTGTTAATGATTACTACTTGTATAAAAAAGAAGCGGTTATTATAGAGGATATTGCTAATATACTGCCATATTTCAAAAGTTATAGTAAATAGAGTAAATAAGGACAGTCACCTTTTGGTATTGTAGGCGCAGCATCTCGGCGGCTTGGCCTTGCCGGACTTAACTACGAGCGACTAGCGACGAGCCACGAGCGACGTGTTAAATCAATCAAATGCGCAGGTAGTTAAACCCCCAAAATCCATTTTCCCAAAAATTTTTTAATCCTTCCTTCACAACGAGTTACGAGAATCGGGAATCGAGAATCAAGAATCTTTTTCGACTCAAACGCGCAAGTTCCTCCAATTGTAGAGAGACAGTCTCCCTGTCTCGCCATAGCCTTTTGGCGACGGCGGATCTTGAAAGGAATTACTAATGAGCGATT
>CAYGYP010000240.1:0-3827 GCA_964354115.1 uncultured Candidatus Bathyarchaeia archaeon
AAGTGGTACGGGATGACACGGAAACAACGCCGGAAGAGGTTATGGCTTGTATCGCCAAAGGCTTTGGGTTTACTCACGTATCATTGTCCCGCACAACAGTGGTTGAATCGTCAATATTGACAAAGATTCCGGTTAAGCCCACATTAACGATACTTCAAAAACTAATTGAGGCACTGATAAGAAAGTATCCATGGTTAAAAACCGGGACAGGGCCGATAATCGTTGCGCTAAAAAGGGCGATAGAGCTCGCGGAAAAAGTAGATATACTAGAGCCGCCACAAGCCGAAGTGGACAAAGTGATAAACAAAGAAAAATGCAAATGCAAAGATCAACCAACTCCGAAGGAGATGACACATGGCAAGTAAATCAAGCGTAGAACAGAGAAGAAAAGTTAGAGCGCTGGAAGCAAAACGGGATCAGCTGATAGTAACTGCTGAGAAAACAAAACAACAGTTGGCAATCGTGCGTGCAGATTTGAAGCACACAAGACGCGCCGGCACAAAATGAGTACATAGCTTATGTCTTACATAAAAAGAGGCACAGTGACGCAGGGCGGTGCAGATACGTTCGCCGCTGCGACAATAGACACGAATCTAACGGCGGACGGCAAAGCCGGCTGGGAGATCGTAGCGTTCTCAGGATACTTTACTAACGGAGAAACGGGAGCAGCCGCCGACTCGGATGCGAACCTGATTTTAGCGACGCAGGCAACAATAACGACATTCGATCAAGATGAAGAAATCTATAGATTGAATTGGGCGGTTGCGAATACCGCGGGCGTGGCTGTTGCTTACCCGGTTCAGCTGGTAAAGCGGGAGATTCTGATTGAGCCACGGCTAACGGTACAGCCTAGTTTGTACGTGCAAGCGGCAACTACAGCGACTGGATTAACGTGCGTGTTTGCTTATGAGATTCACTACAATATCGTAAAATTGACTGACCTTGAAGTTCTGAGGTTGTTGCAAGGCGGCGTGTAATGGGGGTTAAAAAGCTAGAAGGCATATTGGAGCAAGTCGCGGCTGATACGCCTGTTAGCTTAACTAGGCAAACAGGCGCCAGGCAATCGTTATTTGAAGCAATAGTGCCAGGATATATACGTTTTGACGTGCCACTTAATCATGTTGAAACGATGGCTGTCAGGGTCGCGCAATCGGGGTTCAAGATGAGCCTAATAGGTGTAACGAGTGGGCTAAGGTTAGACTGGGTGTTCGGGACAAACGGGAATGCTTTTGTCTTGGATGGCGTTCTTGAGTGGTATCCGCCAAGTAATTTCCCGCTTATGTTTGATGAAGAAATAACCTTGGAACTGGATACTTTTGGCGTTGGCAGCGTGATCGGAATCAATTACACAATGTACTACGCGATTGTTCAGTCAACAGAGTTGTTGATGGTTCAAGCGATAGAAGAGTATTAAAAGATTATGTGTGCTATCTCAAGATTCAGGCTTGGGGGCTGATCGCTGGGAAGAACTCCGTAGCACACGCCCAATTAGTTTTAGTTACCCTGGGTTTATCTATTATGCATATCTGCACAGACTGAAAAGTAGGGTTATTGCGTTAGCAATAACCCTACTTTTCAGGCTGGGCAGATATGCATAGGATTTTAGGCAAAAAAAAGGGGCGGTGTAGGAGCCGCCCCATAATTTCAATTAGGCCATGCGAGGGCCATAAAATGAATACTAACACGAAAAATGTACATGTTTCAAAAGAACAGACGAGCGAGCGATCCGGGAAGCTATACAGGGCTTCTGGGCATTTACTTATTTGTAAGAAGACAAGCCGCACTGTTCCTCACAATTTTGTCAATACTACTCGGAATCGCATTGTCGGGTTCTCAGCAGGATCAGCTACGCGAATGCGCCGCTATCTTCGAGAATGTCTTCCCGTTTATACAAACATGGTCACCCTCACCTACCCAGGGTTCTATGAGTCAAACGGCGCGGTATCAAAAGACCACCTGCGCAGGTTCTTGCAAGAAACAAGGCGATACTTGGAACGCCACGGATTACTTGTGGTTCGCTACTCAACGTTCTGGTTTCTTGAGTTCCAAGAACGCGGCGCCCCGCACTATCACCTCTTCACAACCGCAAGCATACCAAAAGACATCGTTGCCAAAATTTGGTATCGAATCGTCAATTCAGAAGATCCACGGCACTTAGCGGCCGGCACAAGAATCGAAAAATTAAAAACCGGAAAAGGCGGATTAATTTCTTACGCGAACAAATACGCGGCTAAGCAATGTCAGAAAATTGTGCCGGCCGGCTATGAAAACGTTGGCCGATTCTGGGGCGTCAGTGGCGACCGCGCAACCCTGTCAGCTGACACGTTCGTGAGCCGTGAAGATGACGAGGTTCAGAGTGTGAGAGTGGTTCAAAAACTGCTCTTTTCGCAGGTTTGGGAAGCGATTAACATGGGTGAAGCTGAAGTTTATAAAAGAGAATCAGGAGTACTTGTGGCAATAATTCACAATCACCACTGTATGAGAAAAATCAGGATGAGAATTAGCCAAATTGCAGCGTTAACTCAAAAGGTTCCTCAGACGTTTCAAGATGCAGAAATAGAAATTGGGGAGGGATTATGGATTTAATCGAAGAGCAAATCAGACAACACATGCTTTTTTTTAAAATAAAGGGCGAGCAAAGAACAGCAGTAAAGTTCGTGCCGCTCAAATCCGTATATGAGGTTAGAAAATGGCTACAGTTTGTATACAACGTCCCAATAGAACAAAGAGA
This sequence comes from uncultured Candidatus Bathyarchaeia archaeon, assembly GCA_964354115.1. Taxonomy (GTDB): domain Archaea; phylum Thermoproteota; class Bathyarchaeia; order Bathyarchaeales; family Bathycorpusculaceae; genus DASPTR01. Next base: position 2,732 of record CAYGYP010000240.1, read on the forward strand.
CGATACTTTTCCTCGTGCGATGCAGCTAGAATCGCGCGAGAAGTGGTACGGGATGACACGGAAACAACGCCGGAGGAGGTTATGGCTTGTATCGCCAAAGGCTTTGGGTTTACTCACGTATCATTGTCCCGCACAACAGTGGTTGAATCGTCAATATTGACAAAGATTCCGGTTAAGCCCACATTAACGATTCTGCAGAAATTAATTGAGGCACTGATAAGAAAGTATCCATGGTTAAAAACCGGAACAGGGCCGATAATCGTTGCGCTAAAAAGGGCGATAGAGCTAGCGGACAAAGTAGATATATTAGAGCCGCCCCAGGCAGAGGTAGATAAAGTGATCAACAAAGAAAAATGCAAATGCAAAGACCAACCAACTCCAAAGGAGATGACACATGGCAAGTAAATCAAGCGTAGAACAGCGAAGAAAAGTTAGAGCGCTGGAAGCAAAACGGGATCAGCTGATAGTAACTGCTGAGAAAACAAAACAACAACTGGCAATCGTGCGTGCAGATTTGAAGCACACAAGACGCGCCGGCACAAAATGAGGACATAGCTTATGCCATACATAAAAAGAGGCACAGTGACGCAGGGCGGCGCAGATACGTTCGCAGCTGCGACAATAGACACGAATCTAACAGCAGACGGCAAGGCAGGCTGGGAGATCGTAGCGTTCTCAGGATACTTTACTAATGGAGAAGCGGGAGCGGCCGCCGACTCGGATGCGAACCTGATCCTAGCAACGCAGGCAACAATAACGACATTCGATCAGGACGAAGAAATTTATAGATTGAATTGGTCAGTTGCAAATACTGCGGGCGTGGCTGTTGCTTACCCGGTCCAGCTGGTGAAGCGTGAGATTCTGATTGAGCCACGGCTAACGGTCCAGCCTAATTTGTACGTGCAAGCGGCAACTACACTGACGGGATTGACGTGCGTGTTTGCTTATGAGATTCACTACAATATTGTCAAGCTAACTGACCTGGAAGTTTTAAGGCTGCTTCAAGGCGGCGTGTAATGGCGGTTAAAAAGCTAGAAGGCGCATTGGAGCAAGACGCGGCAGATACGCTTGTTAGAGTAACTCGGCAAACGGGCGC
>CAYGYP010000241.1:0-1395 GCA_964354115.1 uncultured Candidatus Bathyarchaeia archaeon
CTTGTTTTGCCATTCTCATCTGCCACTATGGTGCCCCATTTTGTGACCTGCAGGCCTTCAGTTGTGCTCTGCACTATTGGGTTAGGCGTTCTTCCGATGGCCACTATGACCGTGTCGGTGTCCATGACAAACTCTGACCCCTTAACCTGAACTGGCCTTCGTCTGCCCGACTCGTCTGGGGGGCCGAGTTCCATGCAGACGCATTCCATGGCTTTGACCCAGCCCTTCTCGTCACCTGTGAACTTGATTGGTGCGGCTAAAAACTTGCACACAATTCCTTCTTCCTCGGCGTTTTCGATTTCTTCCTGTCGAGCGGGCAGTTCTTCGCGTGAGCGTCTGTAGACAATGCAGACTTCCTCGGCGCCTAGACGCAGTGCTGAGCGCGCCGAGTCCATGGCCACATTGCCTCCTCCGATGACCACAACGTGCTTGCCGATCCGTATCGGGGTGTCAAATATCGGAAACGCGTAGGACTTCATCAGGTTCACTCTGATCAGGAACTCGTTGGCAGAGTAGATTCCGCCCAGGTTTTCTCCAGGCACATTCATGAATGCTGGTAATCCTGCGCCTGTGCCTATGAAGACGGCGTCAAATCCTGTTTTAAGCATCTCGGGGATGGTGTGTATTCTTCCGATGAGATATCCGAGCCGAAGGTCTGCGCCCAGCTTCTTAATGTAATCGACTTCTGCTTGGACTATGCTTTTCGGCAGACGGAATTCGGGAATGCCGTACACCAGCACGCCGCCTGGTAAGTGCAATGCCTCAAAAATCACGACCTCATGCCCAAGCTTTGCCAGATCAGCTGCCGCCGTAAGGCCAGCTGGGCCGGCGCCCACGATTGCGACTTTTTTGCCTGTTGGCTGTGCAGTTTTTTCTGCTTTGACGTTTCCTTTTTTTCTTTCCCAATCAGCTAGCCAGCGTTCCAGTCTGCCGATGCTTACGGGTTCGCGGGCTTTGCCCATGATGCAGAGTTTTTGGCATTGTTCTTCTTGTGGGCATACGCGGCCGCAGATTGCTGGGAGCGCATTTTTCTCTTTAATCTTGTTAATTGCTTCTTCGTATTTTTTTTCTTTCAGCAGTTTGATGAATTCCGGGATGTTGATTCCCACAGGACAGCCGGATATACATTGCGGCTTGGGGCATTGCAGGCAGCGGCTTGCTTCTTCAAGGGCTTGTTCTTCCGTGTATCCCAGGGCAACTTCGTTGAAGTTTTGTCTTCGAGTTAAGGGCTCCTGTTTGGGCATGCGCACTGCTTCTTTCTTTGGCTTTGACTTGGGTTTACTTTCCGCCACAGCTGCAACCTCCTTGCATTTCCCATAAGAGCGAGCTCAACCTTTCCTCAGGCAGGAACATCCGCTGTCTGCTTATCAGCTCGTCAAAGTCCACTTTGTGTCC
>CAYGYP010000241.1:1495-3824 GCA_964354115.1 uncultured Candidatus Bathyarchaeia archaeon
TCTGCCAAAATTCTTTATTTCCGACGGGACGCCCAGGGGTCCAGTAACATTCCAGATGCAATCTCCCTCTTCCAAGAGTCCCAGCTGTTTGGTTGTCTTGCCAACCTCGTTAAACGCGAACGTTATCGTGCCTTTTTTGGCATCATACCCAGCTAGTGTTAGGGGTATGCGTTCTCCTCTTTCATGTGTGATTAGTATTATGAATTGGCCAGGACGGGCTTTTTCAGCCATTTCTGGAGCGCAAACCTCGAACAGCTTGATTTTCGGAGCCAGTTCCCTCTTGGCCAATATTTTAAACACTTGCCTTAGCCTCCATCTGCAAGGGTGGCATCGAAGCTATCTTCTTGAAGAATTCTTCCAGTTTCTGGTTGAAGTCTCCCACACATCTGGGGGAAACAGTGTAGAGCTCGAAACGATCAAGCAAGTTCATCTTCTTTAGCGAGTTCTTGAGCACGGTCATGTTTCTTTCAGCAGTGTCTTTTCCCTCTTGAAGCTTGCAATCCTCGTTCGAGCAGACCACAGCCATAACGCCGTTAAAACCGCTCTGCAATGCACAAACAACATGAACTGGATCAAGCGCCTTGAAGCATGGAACTTCCAGCACCACAGCTTTCTTCTTGAATATTGAGCTTTCTGGGTCATCTAGAGCTGGGAATTCTGACCATTGACAGCAGAAGACCAGAATTACGGGGAAGTTGCCCGCTTCCTTAAGCTTTCTGGCTGCCTCCGTGTAGCGCTCTAAAACGTCTTCAAACTCGAAACCCTTGATTTGTATGGCCGAGTGCGGACAAACCAGGGCGCAGGCTCCACAGCCCATGCAGTCTTCGTAAAGTATCTTAGGCGTAGCGAACTCTTCTGCTTCAATAGCCTTGTATGGGCAGATGAATACGCATTTATCGCAGCCTACGCATTTTTCACTGTCATAGACAACTTTTCGCGAGTATTTTATCACTTTGACAGCGTCTTTGCCGAGGCCTAAGTCGTCAAGAACGGTTTTGCTCAGCAACATTCGCCTAGTGTTTATCCTAGTGCCCTCTTTGAACCTGCAGAACGCGTCTTCGCATTGAATGGAAATTACTCTTTTTATTCCCGATTTCAAAGCTTGAAAAATGAATTCCGCCGGAACACGTCCAGAACATGGCAGACGCAGCGGAATATAATCAGTCACCTTCAAGCCTTGTTCCTTGAGGATTTCTTGTATCTCGCATGTTGAAGGAGAATTTCCACGGCACATCAGAACAAGGGTATCGCTCTTGCATTTTTCACGCATCATCGCGACGTATTTGACGAGGCTGTCATAATTATAGTAGACCATCTCTATGGCTAGCACAGGACAGGCACTGTAGCATATTCCGCAGACTTGGCACTTCTGCAGGTCTATCTCAACCTTGCCGGTTTCTGGGTCCCGCTTTATTGCTTCATAGGGACAAATCGAGTGGCAGATTGAGCACTTGCTGCACAGGTCTTGGTTAATGTTTATCGCAGCTGTGCATGCTTGGCTCATCTACAATTTTCTCCCGATGATTCCCATTTTCACTAGGCAAGCGTGCCGGTTCATGTCCTATGAGATTTTTCAAGGCAGTTCTGAATAATATAATAGTTTTGCAGCAGTTTCGCACTTTTGCTCATTGTTTGTAGTAGGGTCGGCGAACGTGCCCGTAGGCTTCCATGGCCGCCGTTATACCCTGTCCCACAGCCGTTCCAACCTGCTTGACGGGATGATTTGTGACATCGCCTGCAGCATAGGCTCCAGCGATGTTTGTTCTCTGCAACGTGTCGACGATTATGTAGCCATCCTCGTCAACTGCAACGCCTGCCTCCTTGGCCAATTGGCTATTGGGGTCTTCGCCTACTTGCACAAAAACGCCGTCAACAGGCAGATCCGTTGTTTCTCCAGTCTCGTTGTTGAGCAGTAATGCCTTGTTGACGAGCTTTTCGCCAATTATTTGCTTAACTTCGGTGTTCCACAGGATCTCAATGTTTCTTTTCTCCTTCAATGCTTTGACAAGGGCTTCTTCGGCTCTGAAGGCTTCTCGGCGATGGGCTATCTTGACGTCTGAGGCAATTCCGGCAAGGTAAAGAGTTGTTATTAGCGCTGAGTTTCCACCGCCGACGACTAGTAGACGTTTACCGCTGAATAGGGGGCCGTCACAGATTCCGCAGTAGCTTACGCCTCTTCCTCGAAATTCTTTTTCACCTAGAACTCCGATTTCTCGATAGTGACTTCCGGAGGCAATGACAACTGTCATCGTGGTGTACGTTGCCTTGTTCGTCCTGACAACCTTGGGCTCTCCCTTGAGATCTAGACTTGTGGCCGTCTCGAATTCGT
>CAYGYP010000242.1:0-3818 GCA_964354115.1 uncultured Candidatus Bathyarchaeia archaeon
GGTGGCCGGACGCCCAGGCCCTGACGGCCAGGCCGAAAAAGGAGATGAGGACACCAAGAAGAATGGAAGTCCAGGTGGAACGGGCGAGAAGAACGACGGCGATAGCGAGAAAAAGCCCGCTCCGGACCCGGAGCCGGTTCAGGATTTCTTGCCAACTCGAGCTAGCCATGTTTTTTCCATATCTCCCGCACCGCTGTGACCACCTCTTCAACGGAGATCGCCTGCAGGCATTGGAGGTCGGAGCATTCGTGCTTATAGCAGGGACTGCAATCCCGCTTCTCATAGATCACCTTGTCGCCCTCCCGGAAGGGGCCGTTGCGGCTGGGGTTGGTCGGGCCGAAGAGCGCGACCACGGGCACATCGAGGGCGCAGGCTGCTTGCAGGGCGAAGGTGTCTCCGCTAACCACGAGAGAGGAGATTCGCAGCAGGGCGATGGCCTCTTTGATGGACAGGAAAGGAGCGACCCTGACGCCGGTCTTCTCAGCCACGATCTTGGCCAGCCTGTTTTCATCCTCGTTTCCCCAGAGCAGAATGGGGAAAGAATCTGATAAAGGAGCCTCCTTAATAAACGCTATCCATTTTTCGGGGAACCACCGCTTGGTCTCCCAGGCGGCCCCCATATTCAAGACAACGGTCCTTTGGCCCTCTTGCCGGCCGATCGCGGAAAGTTTGGACTGGACCGATTGGACAACTTCATCAGGAATGCACAGCGGAAACTCGAACCGGCTTTCCTGGATGCCCAGGGTTTCGAGAAGTTTGAGGTTCTTACGGATGACATGGTCTTCTTCTTCTGGAATTGGAGAGGAGCGCTCCGTGTAGAAAAAGGAGGCCATGGGCTCCTTCAGGTTTTTCCTGGAGAATCCGATGCGGCGGCGGGAACGGGAGAGATACGCCAGCAGGGCCGATTTGAACAACCCTTGGAAATCCAGCGCGATTTGATCGCGTCCTTTGATGGTGCGGGCGCTGTGCCGCCATTTTTTCTTATCGACGACGACCACCTCATCGATCCCCGGAACGAGGTCGAGAATTTCCTTGCCCTTTTTTTCCACCGCCCAGCGGATTTTGGCTTCAGGATAACGCCTGCGAAGTGCGGCGAAAGCGGGGAGCGTATGGATGATATCCCCGAGCGAGCTCAGACGAATGATCAGGAACCGGTCCATATCAGGCCTTTTCAGGTCTCCTTCCTCATCCTGGCTGCGATATCTCGGATGACCTGGGAAGTGTTGCGGATTTTGGGACCGCCCACGATGGCCACCCGGCCGCCGCAGGCCCTGACCGTCTCCCTTTCGGGGACCGTCTCTCGGCTGTAGTCTGAGCCTTTGACGTGGACATCGGGCTTGAGGGCCAGCAGGACCTTGGTAGCCATGGGCTCATTGAAGACTGTTACATAATCAACAAAGGAGAATGAGGCCAGGATCTCCGCCCGTTCCTGCTGCGGCAGGACGGGCCTGCCTTTGCCTTTGAGTTTCCGGACCGAGGCGTCGCTGTTGAGAGCGACAACAAGGATGTCTCCCTTGGCCCTGGCTGCACGGAGATAACGGATATGGCCGACATGGAAAAGGTCGAAACAGCCGTTGGCCAGGACGACCGACTTGCCCAGTGCTTTCTTGGCAGCGATTATCCGGCGCAATTCGGAGAGAGGCTTGAACTTGTCCAATTTATTTAGAGATGGCGGCCTTGAGTTCGGCAGGGGAAACAGTCGCCGTGCCCTTTTTCATGACCACGATGCCGCCGGCATGGTTAGCCAGGATGGTGGCTTCCCGGAAGCTTGCCCCGCAGGCGAGGGCCAGGGTGAAGACACTGATCACGGTGTCTCCGGCGCCGGTCACGTCGACGATGTCGGTCGGCCCATAGATGGGGATGAGAAAAGGCTGTTTGCCCTTTTCGAACAAGGCCATGCCCCTGGATCCCCGGGTTATGAGAAGGGCTTTGGACTGGAGGTTCTTCAGAAGGAGATCGCCCGCCCTCTTCAGGAGAAGGAGGTTATCGTTGAGCTCGACGTGAAGAGCCCCCTCGACCTCCGGTTCGTTCGGCGTGGCTGCACTAATTCCCTGGAAGTGGAGCAGACGATACCGGCTGTCGAGAGTGACCGGACACTTGGCCTTTTTAAAAGAGGGAAGAGCGGCCGCGAATATCTCCTCCTGGACGGTCAGGTAATTGTAGTCAGAGATGAGCAGGGCGTCGGCGCTGACAGCGATGTACTTGAGCATCGCAATGAGCCTGTTTTTGAGGCGGAAGGTCTCCGGGACCAGGGCCTCCTTGTCGATCCGGAGAATCTGCTGTTTCTTGGTATTCTCTTCGCCGGCCAGGATCCTGGTCTTGACGGGAGTCTCGTAGTCGGCCAGCCGGAGGAGGTACCTGGTTGGCAATCGTTGAGACCGCAGGATTTCACAAATTTTGTCGCCCGACTCATCCCGGCCGAGGACGCCGAGGGGAAGGGGGTCGGCGCCCAGAGCTTTCAGGTTGAGGACTGAATTCCCGGCGCCGCCCAGAGAAAACTCCCGATTCTGGTAGGAGATGATCAGAACCGGGGCCTCCCGGGAGATCCGGCGGGTCTTGCCGTACAAGTACTCGTCCAAGATGAAATCGCCCCACACGGCGATCTTCCTTCCGGCGAAGCGGTCGATGATACCATGAAGTCGGGATCGTTTTGAGATCATTGGCGTTCTCTGTTTACACCCCAAGACTATTAGCAAAATCGGCTGAAAACGTCAACAAAGGTTTGTTTTTTGGGGGGCTTTGTATTATATATGCCTCTACTTTTCTCCCCTCCATGAAAAACCGAGTAGATGAGTTTATCGCCAACCCCAGGCGGGCGCTCTTTGTCATGGCCGCGCCCGTCGCCATGGCCATGCTCGTCCAAACAATGTACAACATCGTGGATACGGCCTTCGTCGGCCGGTTGGGAGCCGCCTCGATCGCCGCTTTGACCTTCGCCTTTCCCATCTTCTTCATCATGATCAGTCTGAATTCCGGCCTGGGCGTCGGGATAAACTCGGTCATCTCGCGGTTCCTGGGCGCTAAGGACAGGGAAGCGGCGGAGAACGCAGCTGCCCACGGCATAATCATGACTGTGCTTTTCGCCTTCGTTGTCTATTTCTTGGGGCGTCTGGCGCTCGATTTTCTCTATTCGCTCTTCGGCGCCGCCCCGGACGTCCGCGTGCTGTCGATGAGCTATATGAAGACCATCCTGTTCGCGGTTTTTTTTATGTTTCCCGCCTATGCCATAAACAGCATCTTTGCCGCCCAGGGGGACACGCGGACGCCGATGATCATCCAAATGACTGGATTTGTCCTCAACACCATCCTCGACCCCATCTTTATCTATCCGCTGCGGTTCGGCGTCAGGGGCGCGGCCATAGCCACCGATATCGCCATAGCGGTCACCCTGGTGATCTATATCGGTTTTTTGAGGAAGAGGTCCTACCTCCGGGTTCAGCTGCGCACGTTCCGGTTCTCGTTCGGCCTCTGCCGGGAGATCTGCCGCGTCGGCGCCCCGGCCAGCTTGATGATGCTGACGATGTCCATATATGTCATGTTCCTCAACCGTTTCATGGCCCACTTCGGGACGGACTATGTGGCTTCGTTTGGACTGGCCGGCCGGCTGGAGAGCTTGGTCTCCCTGCCGATTTTCGCGCTGTCCATCTCCCTGCTCACTCTCGTCGGGATGTTCTATGGAGCGAAAAGGCACGACCTTGTCAGGTCCATCTCCTGGTATGGGACATGGGTCGGCCTTTTGGCGGCCGCGGTGGCGAGTCTGGGGGGATACGAGGTCCATGTCCTCGATCGTGTCGAAACCGGACTGAAGCCCGACCTCG
>CAYGYP010000243.1:0-3807 GCA_964354115.1 uncultured Candidatus Bathyarchaeia archaeon
ATACTCTTACCGTGCATCATCGCAAACAGATTATAAGGCCAATCTTCGACGGTTTCCCTCTCGTAGCAGTGGCTCACTATCCCGAAACGAGCCAATGCCTCACCAACTTCGACAATTCTCTCCCCCGTAACCTTGCCGGCAAACAGCACGTTGGCGACAAATCCTAATTTGCGATGGTCAATAACCGCTGCTATACGCCGAATAACTCCTTTATCAATTAGCCCCTGTATAACCCGCAAAACCACTTCTAACTCTAATTCTTTACTGCACAAAAAATCAAAGGGTTCTGAAATTACCTCCAGCTCGTCCTCTAATTTTGAGAGTATTTGTTTCTCAGCCTCATTTAGCTTCACTGTCTCACTCTTTGGAATCCGCTCGATATCACCGAGTAGCTGGCCCTCACCCTCGGCATCAAAGCGAACGTCAAGCTTAAAAACACGCTTGACAGGCAGGCTATGAAAATCAACGCCGAAACGACCCGAAAGATGCGAGAGTGTAACTTCAATCTGCTCAGGCGATTCGACCTGCAGGGTGAACCATAAATTGTAGTAATGCTCCCTCAAATAATTATGGGAGACATTTTCTAAGCTGTTAACTGCCTCAGTAACCTCCTGTAGATTCTCTTCCGGAATATGTGCGGTAACTAAAGTGCTTGTCATACCCAGCGCACGGTGATTTATCAGTGCACAAATCCGCCGGATAACCCCCGTCTCTTTTAGCTGTCTGATTTCCTGTAAAACTGTTTCCTCATTGTTATTCAAAAATTCTGCTAAATCAGCGTATGGTTTTGGACAAATCGGCAGACCTTCCTGAAGCACATTGCATAATTGCTTTTGCAGTTTTGTCAAATGTATGCTCACCCTTTTTCTCCTTGCGAGTAATTACAAACCGGGTCCCCCGCCAAATAATCTCCGCTCATCGCATAAGCCCTTGCCCTGCACCCTCCGCAGATGCCAACGTATTCACAAATCCTGCATCTGCCTTTGTAGTTTGACACGTTGCGAATCTCTCCTAAAAATTCTGAACCCACCCAAATCTTGCCGAAATCGAAATTGTTCTCAATTAAGTTGCCTGCCGGCACGTCAAGAAAACCGCAGGTTTGCACATCGCCGCGGTAGCTTATAAACCCGAACCCCCTGCCGCCCATACACCCGGCCACTTCCTCCGTCAGTCCTTTAGCTTCAGCCTGTTTGCACACTCTCGCAAATTGAGGCCCGCACGTGACCCTGACTTTAATTCTCGCCTCGGGGCGCCCGCCTCTCGGCGAAGCCGAGGGAAGCGACGGGTCTGATTCGAGCTTTATCCGCAGCAGCTCATTCAACAACGCTTCGTACTCTACAGGGTCAAGAATCTCGTCGGCAATCTCTCTGCCTCGGCCGGTCGGAACAAGGATAAACGGATTGAAGCAATAAGCGCCGAGTCTCTTAGCTAATTCTGCTATGCCGATAACTTCGTCAATATTAATTTTGCTGATTGTGGTATTAATCTGGAAACGAACACGCCCCTTATGAGCTATTTTAGCGGCATTAACTGCTGAATCAAAGGCACCTTTAGCGCCTCTGAATTTATCGTGGGTTTCTGCACTGGCCCCGTCGAGAGAAAAAGATAAAGCCATAATGCCTGCCTTTTTCAATCTGACGATGGATTTCTCGTCAACGCGATAGCCGCACGTGGCCAAAACCGGCCGCAGGCCCATTTTACGCCCATATCGAATAAGCTCGTAAATATCACCCCGTTCCATCGGCTCGCCGCCGGTCAGTATCAATACGCACCCCCGCTTGCGCGGGGGCAAGCTTACATACTTGGCTATGGACTTGAGTATTTTTTTGCACTCGCTTGTGGTCAATTCTTCTTCACCGGAAACGCCGGCATCTGCCCGGCAGTGCCGACAGCTATACCGGCATCGGCGGGTAACTTCAAAAGCTATTAAACGCGGCTTGATTGCTTTCTTGCTCATAATTGAGCATAAATGTAGCGGAATTTATGACCAGATTCAATCAAATATTTAGCCTGCCTCGCCAGCCCGCTTTGTGATACCATCACTGAATAACCGAGGGCGAGAGAGTATATCTTTTGCCTTTAAATAATTGATTGTGAAAATTTAAAAAATTGTGTAAAATTTGCTGTGCAACGGCGATAGTTTTAAGTTTTAATTTTGTGCTCTTGGAAGTATTTTTTGGTGGAAGCGTTCGGGATGTCTGCTTAATGGGCATGCTTATGGATTTGGTCAACGTATTCATGGGTGTAGTGTTTACTCCGGTCTGTGGCTAAACTGTGCAAAAAAAGAGTTGGAGCATATAAAAGTGAAAAAGCTGATATACATTCTTTTGGTTTGTTGTGTAACTGGCGTCAATTGTTACGGAACAGTTGACTCAAATAGTACTGGCAAGGCATTTACCGCTGATGGCAACGATATAAAAGAGGCGGTAGCCGGAAACGTTGAATTTGCCTTTGACTTGTATGGTAAATTGAGAAATGACCCTAACGCAACTAAACCCAATGGGAATTTATTTTTCTCGCCTTACAGTATTTCAACAGCACTGGCGATGACTTATACAGGGGCGCGAGGCGAAACAGAAAAGCAAATGGCAGCGGCTTTGCATTTTACATTGCCCGGTCCACGTCTGCATCCTGCACTCGGCACCTTGCAAAAACAGCTTGTCCGGGATGAAAAGTCGCGTGGCTATCAACTATTACTGGCGAATGCACTTTGGGGCCCGAAGGGTGTATCTCCCTTGAAGGAGTTTCTGGATTTGAATAAGAATTATTATGGAGCTGATTTCAGCCAGCTTGATTTTGCCAATGAAACCGAGAAGTCTCGGCAAATAATCAATTTCTGGGTTGAGGAGAAAACGAAAGAAAAAATTAAGGACCTTATCCCTCCGGGAGGTGTTGATGCGGCGACGTTGCTGGTTCTTACAAACGCAATTTACTTCAAAGGCGAATGGAAGACCAAATTTGAAAAAGAAGACACTAGACTTGCTGATTTTGCCATCTCAGAAAAAGACAAAGTCAAAGTCCTTCTGATGCATGTAAAAGAAGATTTCAAATACTATGAAGATGAAAAAATGCAGGTTGTCGAATTGCCGTATAAAGGTGATGAACTGAGTATGGTGGCGCTTCTGCCGCTGGAAACAGAAGGCATTAAAGAGTTAGAAAACACGCTTACGACGGAAAGTCTTAATACTTTACTATCAAAAATGCAGACGAAAAAGATTGATGTGTATTTTCCTAAATTCAAGATTGTCTGGGGAACCTTTTCTTTGAATAGAGCTCTTATTACTTTAGGAATGCGTGATGCCTTTGGCGTAGGAGCCGATTTTTCAGGTATATACGGCGGAAGAGGTATATGGATTTCAAATGTTTTCCATAAGGCCTTTGTTGAAGTAAATGAGGAAGGCACCGAGGCAGCGGCAGCTACAGCAGTCGTGATGATGAAAGCTGATATTGAATTACCTTTTCGTGCCGACCATCCGTTTATTTTTATTATTAAGGATAATCGAACGGGGAGCATATTGTTTATGGGCAGGGTAATGAACCCCGCTGAGTGATTTCGATTTTCAATTTGAAAATTTGTGCAGTGCTGCTAGAGGGTGTTGGGGAAAATCAATCAAAATGGCGTAAGCCATGCCTAACGGCAGCACAACAGGTTACGAGCAGAAATCCATTTTTTCAAAAATTTTTTATCGGAGCGCAGCGGAGATCCCCGCATGTCGTTGGCGGGGACCCAGTAATTTTCAATCAAATCTGTTGGTACCCCTGGACAAATCCTGAAATTTTGTAAATTTTTTTTATTCCTTTTCTCAC
>CAYGYP010000244.1:0-3796 GCA_964354115.1 uncultured Candidatus Bathyarchaeia archaeon
GATTTGAACCCACACCAAGTGGAGCCATCACGCGCGCTTCAGCCAATTCCTTAGAATAAAAAATCATAATCCCTTTTGCCTGCAATCTGATTGGACTTGATTAGCGCGAGCGTTGATTCAGCAATGAAGCTATCATATCAGTGACCTTCTTCGCGCCTGGGGGAAATGTATTAAGGTAACTAGTCAAGAAAGCTATGATTCACGTATTGGAGGGTTACACTTGGAGACATTGGCCGTCAAGGTTGAAGGACTCGCAGTTAACTACGGTTCTTTCGTGGCAGTTGAAAACTTGTCATTCACCGTGAAAAATGGGGAAATCTACGGACTGCTCGGCCCCAACGGAGCAGGCAAGACCACCACGATTAAGGTGCTTGTCGGGGTTTTGGAACCACGGTCTGGCAAGGTTGAGGTCTACAATACGCCCATCTCAGATGAGGTTACTGCGAAAAGCCAGATTGGCTATGTTCCCGAAGAAGTGGTTCTGATGGACTCGCTTACTCCGAGAGAGTTCTTCGAGTTTGTAGCTTCAATAAGACGCCTAGACCGAGAAGAGGTCAATTCGAAGCTTGAAAGGTTTGCCTCTGCCTTTGAACTCAAGCAGTATTTTGACACGCCAATCGCGGCTCTGTCCATGGGCAACAAGCAGAAAGTCGCCATCATCGCAGCCTTACTGCACGATCCGAAACTTTTGGTGCTGGATGAACCTTTGATCGGTTTGGACGCGCGTTCTTCGAAGATTCTCAAGGAGCTCATAACCTTCCACGCGAAGAAAGGCGGAGCCGTCATATTCTCGACGCACATCATGGAGGTCGCAGAAAAACTGTGCACCAAGGTTGGCATAATAAACAAGGGGAAAATTGTGGAAGAGGGCACGGTGGAAGATCTCCGCAAACTCGTCAGAAGCGCAGAAGGCTCTCTGGAAGACATTTTCCTGAAGGTGACAGAGCAAGAAGCTGGAATGCAGGACATAATAAGGGCATTGGAAGAGGAGTAGGACCCGGTGAAGTTTTCTGAACTCTGGCGACTTTCAACCACAGTTTACAAGGAGGTCTCGTTCCAATCTATCTTTTCGCTACGTTCTGGCTCAGTCTTACCGCGGAGCGGCAGAACGGATGTCAGACGAATCGTTGCCAATGCTAGAGTGAATACCTTAATCAGCAAACTGGTTACAACACTTTTCATAGCAGTTTTCGCCATCTTCGTGTTCCTTCCCGTAACAATGAGTGACGTAGGCCCACCTGTGCCAAGGGAAACAGCTTTCTTGGGCAGCGTCTCCGCGTTCCTTGCTGTTGTGCTGTTCCTCATAGTCTTCATGGGACTTCAAGTTTCAACGTCGTTTGTGTCCTCTAAGATTGTGGATGTCCTCAGTCCACTTCCACTTTCAAGGCGGGACATCTCAAGAATTGTTTTTCTGTGTTTCATAAGAATCTTTGATATACCCCTCGTTGCAGCCGGCGCAGTCTTTCTGGCGGTCTACTTCCTTGCGGGCGGTTCAATATTAGGCGGCACGATCTCCCTCGTGGGCATCATAGTCACAGAGATCTTCGCTCTGGCTCTTACTACAGCTTTGGCACGATTCTTCTACTCAAGGGTGGCAGGTGCAGGAGGCAGGTCTAAATGGCACACTTTCTTGAGATTTGCCTCTATGCTTTTGTGGATTCTTCCGACGTTCGCAGTGTATTTTGTCATCAATTTTGCGAGGGAGATAGTTCAATCATTTGCTTATTTGACGCAGGGTTTCTCCTCTTTTTCTCAGATCTTGGTTCTACTCTATCCTTTTTCCTACGGGTTCTTAGTGTCATGGGCGACTTTCCCAAATGGAGTTGACTATGCTCTTGTAGTCCTCTCCATCGCTGCCTCTACGGCATACACAATCATTGCCTATTATTGTCTAAGATGGGTCACGTGGACCGTGAGGAAAATGGGGATTGGAGCAGTGACTAGGGGTTTGAGAGAACCTGTGACGGACACGCTGATCAGACCTCAAGTACCTTGGCTGGGAATTATTCGTAAAGACTTGAGAGTGGCCTCGAGGGCGCCTTCCTATGCAAGTTTGTTCCTTTTGCCAGCCATACAAACGGCCGTTCTTGCAATAACCTTCTCCTCTCTTGGCGAAATCGGATTGAGCACCGCGCTTGGGATTCTGACTGGATTATCAATGATCACCCTTCTGCTTCCCCCCACTCTACTGTCAATAGAAGGCTTAGCCTCTGCCTACACGAGGCATCTTCCGATGAGAAAGATGACACTGATCACGGCGAAGACGCTCTTGTCAACACTCACTTACATGGTTTCTCTGGTTGTGCTCTCAATCGCTGCAGTTGCCACGGGAAAAGACTTCTCTTTGATCCTGGCCTTCGGAGCGGCGCATGGGTTCTCAGTTGCCGCCGCAATCATGCTTGAGTTGACAATTCTGACGAGAAAGTTCTGGAAAGAAGGGTTTGCGGTAGGCAACATTTACTCAAGAATCTCCACCTACATCTTGATCCTTATTCCAGGCTATGCAATGGCGGCGATACCGATCATCAGCGCATTTGTCGCGTTTTTCCTTGCTAATTCCTTTGTTCTACCAGTGTTCCTTGCCGTCGCTGTTGGAGAGTTCGTGCTCATGACAGCCGTCGTTGCGCTTGAAAAGTAGTCTGGGTTCTTTCCACATGGGTCTGACGTTACGCGCGTGCTGTAAATTCAGCAGATGACTCGTAGAGACGGGGCGTGTATAATGTTTGTACCTGCAGTGGAATTCGTATCTGATATCAAGATGACCTGCCGAGCACGCGTACTTGCGAGTTAACTGATGGTGGATTCAGAATTATTATATAGGTGGTTTGATGGATAAAACAAGCAGGGTTTCCATGAAGAGAAAATATCTAGCCGTAGTAGTTGCCGTCGTGGTCTTGCTTGTCATTTTCGTCTGGGGATATTTCGGTTCGATTCCATACATTTCTCCTCTCGTTCATGGACAGAAGTTTCTTCGTGTTGTCGGCCCAAGCATGCAACCGACAATCAGGGTAGGTGCGACTGTCTCCTATGAGCAAGTGCCTTTCTCGGAGTTGAAGGTTGACGACATAATCGTATTCAAGAGGCCAGATGACAACATGCTCATCATAGCAAGGATCACACGTATACTGACTGAAGGATTGGAGACCAAAGGTGACAATAACCCAAATCCATACCCCTATAATATCACGGCAACAGAATACGTGGGAAAAATAGTTCGAATCGACAACCCACCATAAGCGCGGGCGACGACCTGATTAATCGGAGACAGTACGAGTTTCTAAGAGCTTGTCCAGTCTATGCCGACACGACCATAATGCCACTATTGTGAATCAAAAGATTCTGATACTGATGTGAATCTCACGGTTGACCACGTAACTCACCGCAGTCAAGGAAGCGGGGAGAACTCCGAAAATCTAGTCTGTTGCTGCGTCCCATGCAACATGGCCAAACTAAACGATCCGGACAGTTCAAGAAATGGATGAATTGTTGGCAGTGAGACTCAGATGAGATGATCGATACAGAAAAATGAGCGTCAACCATCTCAAAAGTCGGAGACCTAACAGTGCGCGCTATGTCATGTTTTTGGCGGGTTCGTCTTGCTTAAGAAAGCTAATTAGTTCTTCAAAAGAAAGAACACCAAGTATCAGATTCGTCACAGGCGGGTCTTCCATCAAGTGCATGGCGTAGATCGGCTTGTTCCTCGCATAAGCATATCCGATGTCGACGCAGACACTTCTTCCTACGTAGCCTCCCGGGTTGACCACATAGACAACATCTGCGTCATCTATCTTGTCCA
>CAYGYP010000245.1:0-3791 GCA_964354115.1 uncultured Candidatus Bathyarchaeia archaeon
ATACACAAGCATGATCTTTGACATCATCGGCCCATATCGTGACGTTCCAGCTCCAGACGTTTATACAGACTCTCAAACCATGGCATGGATAATGGACACTTATAGTCAGATGAAGGGCTACAGTGTTCCAGAATGCGTCACGGGAAAGCCCGTCAGCATCGGCGGCTCAGAGGGAAGAGCAGAAGCTACCTCTTTCGGCGTCGACATATGCGCAAGAGAAGCAGCTAAGCAACTGAACATGAAGATGAAAGGAGCCACGGTTGCAGTTCAAGGCTACGGCAACGTAGGCTGGAACGCCGCCAAAATAGCCTACGACTGGGGCGCCAAGATCATGGCCGTGAGCGATTCAACAGGCGGAATCTGCTCCAAAGAGGGACTGAACCCCTACAAAGTATACGAGCACAAGCAAAAAACGGGATCTGTCGTCAACTTCAAAGGAAGCGAAAACATAACAAACGAAGAAGTGCTTGAAACAAAATGCGACATACTAATACCAGCTGCCCTGGAAAACTCAATAACCAAAAACAATGCAGACAACATTAAAGCAAAAATCGTTGTAGAGGGTGCAAACGGACCAACCACACCCGAAGCAGACAAAATACTCTGCGAAAAGAAAGCGATCCTCATCCCCGACATCTTAGCAAACGCAGGCGGAGTAACAGCAAGCTACTACGAATGGGTCCAGAATCTAGAACGCGAACATTGGCCAGTGGAAGAGGTAAACAGTAAGCTGGAAACCAAAATGGTCAAGGCCTTCAACGATCTCTACTGCACAGTAAAGAAAGAAAAATGTGAAATGCGAACCGCAGCGTTGACGCTAGGCGTTGGCAGGGTTGCCGAAGCAATAAAGGTCCTAGGGCTTTGGCCGTAGCACAAAAGAAACCATTTTCCCACTTTTTATTTCTCTCCAGAAATAAGGTCGATCATGATTTCAAAATTTTCTTCAGGCATAATCTAGGTTTTTAGACTACGGTTCTTATATCTGCTCGTAATACTTAGTTTTTAGAAGGAAGAGGGGGAAATCATGCCTCAGACCGTCTCATCAAGAATCGGTAGCCTAGATTTTGGCTTTGAACATTCGCCTACAAAGATTATCGCCAATAGGAACTGCCAGGAAATCAAGCTTGCCGGGCTGGATGTGGGCCCGTTTGAAGAGGGAAACGAATATGAACCCTATTATTGGGTTGCCTTAGAACTGGAGAAATCAGGGATTGCCCATTTCCGCGAAGACGAGAATCTAAACGCGGCTAAGCTTAACAAACTCCAATGGTCTGAACGTGTCCAAGCAGTAGGACAGATTTCAAAATTACCTGAAGGTTTCTACCCGAGACTTCGAAGATATCTTTCAGACTTGAGAAGGGACGCGGCCAAGACTCCGGAGAAAATGTTGGAAAGCGAAAAGGCTAGACAACTAACACGCGACATTGTAAATTCTAGGCTCAGGAAGATTGTTTCAATAGCCTCTGCTCCAGCACAAACAGAACAAGCACTTATGAATTTGACAGGCGAGGAAAGGTTTCTCTACGAGCAGCTTTACGCTCTCATCAGTCAATGGCGGACGCAGATAGTTGAACATGAGGAGGTTGAAGAATGAAGGAAGGGTTAGAAACTGTAGATCCGCAAGAACAGTTTCAAGTGTTTCTGAAAACTGAGAAATACCGCCAAAGAATATCACAGATGGCAGTTGGCGGCAAAACATCGGTAATGATTGATTTTGAAGACCTCTTAGCCTTTGACCAAAGGCTGGCTGACGAGCTATTGGAGAGACCTGATGAGTACCTAAGGCACGCCAACAACGCCGCCTATGATCAATTGCGAATAGAAGACCCTGAATACGGTGAAAGACTAGAAGCTCAAACTGTTACTGCGAGAATAGTGAAGCTGCTCCAACCTGCACAGTTGCGAAGACTTGGCTCAGACCACATCGGAAGACTCGTAATGGTTGAAGGCATCGTTGTTCGTTCGACGCCAGTCAGACCGATGGTGATGCAGGCAGCGTTCAAATGCAAAAGATGCGGCGAAATCACGCCTGTAGACCAGACTGGCCAATTCGTTAAGGCACCCTTCGCTTGCAGCAATCCCTCTTGCGCGGCAAAAGGACCCTTCGATTTTGTGCAAGAAGAATCGACATTCATAGACTCTCAGGATCTTCGCCTTCAAGAAAGGCCCGAGGATCTTCCTCCAGGACAGCTTCCACGCATATTAAATGCCAAGCTCGTGGGAAGCGAAATAGTTGATGTGGCACGGCCGGGAGATCACGTTTCCCTAGTTGGTGTAGTCCGCGCTTTCGCTCCTGCGCGGCCAGGAGTCGGAAAACTTCGCGCCTTCATACTATTCTTAGATGCCAATTCCATTGAGGTCTTGGGCAAAGAGCCAGAAACATCAATGCCATCACCGGAAGAAGAAGAGAAGATCCTTGAACTTGCAAAAGACCCGTGGATACACAGAAAAATCATAACCTCAATTGCGCCCTCCATCTATGGATACGATCACGTGAAAGAGGCAATAATGTATCTTCTTTTTGGTGGCGTGCACAAAGCTCTTCCCGACATAGCAATACGGGGAGAAATCAACTCGCTGTTGGTCGGCGATCCTGGAACTGCGAAGTCTCAGCTTCTTCAGTACGTGGCCAGAATCGCGCCCCGTGGCTTGTACACTTCTGGACGTGGAACGACTGCGGCCGGTTTGACGGCGGCCGTCATAAGAGAGAGGGGCGGTGGGATGACTCTTGAAGCCGGTGCCCTCGTGTTGGCCGACAAGGGAATCGCATGCATCGACGAAATGGACAAGATGCGCCCTGAAGACCGAGTTGCCATCCATGAGGCCATGGAGCAACATACTGTTTCAGTGGCGAAAGGAGGCATAGTCGCGACTTTAAATGCCAGAACAGCGATCCTTGCAGCTTCCAACCCGACCTTAGGAAGGTACGAGTCACATCGCACGGTGGCCGAAAACATCTCGCTTCCAGTCACAATACTTTCCAGGTTTGATCTGATCTTCGTCTTGCGAGACGTGCCAAACAAAGATTCAGACAGCAAGATGTCGGCGCATATCCTTGAAATTCACAGGAAAGGACTAAGCCCTGTGGAACCTCCAATACAGCCTGAGCTTTTGCGAAAGTACATAACCTATGCAAAGGCGATTAGACCAGCTCTCACTCCAGAGGCGATACAACGCATAAACGATTTCTACCTAGCAATGCGATCAGTAAGCGACGCTGAAGGCTCACCCGTGGCGATAACAGCGCGCCAACTGGAATCTCTTGTCCGCATAGCTGAAGCAAGAGCCCGATCGGCCCTCAGAAAGGAAGTCTCAGCTGAAGATGCTGAAGCAGCCATAACTATCATGAAGAAGTCTCTTGGAGAAGTCGGAATAGACCTGTCCTCGTACAAAATGGACATAGACATCATAATGACTGGAAAACCCAAAAGCATGAGAGACAGACTGCAGACCATTCTGTCAACGCTGATGGAGCTAGAAAGAGAAACAGGCATGGTTGAACGCACAACACTCTTGAACGAGTTGGAAGACAAATACAAGGTCTCAAGAGGTGAGGCAGAACGCCTAATCGGACAACTCCTGCGCGAAGGAACAATCTACGAACCTAGAGAAGGATACCTGAAGAAAACATAGGTGCACTAGAAAAACGGCAGAAGAGACTATAATCACAGTCCGCAAAGGCCAACAGTTCTATTGCCTTTATGAAATGTAACTGATCTTCTTGTCTTCCTCTTTTCGCGTTTCCTCAGCTTGCAGAGCCCTCTTTTCTTCAATCTTCTGCAAGCGCGTAA
>CAYGYP010000246.1:0-3780 GCA_964354115.1 uncultured Candidatus Bathyarchaeia archaeon
CACCTGCGACGTGTTCACCTGGAAGAAGCTAGTGGCGGAGATACGCAGGGACCTGCCGGACACTGTTTCCGTAACGTGACTCGCTCCCACGTACGTGACCGGTGTGCCGTCCGGCAGCAGGAGCACGCAGGAGACGGGCAGATCCACCTCCACGCCCGGCGCTACGTCCCCAGCCGTCTCCAGGATGACCATCTGCTCTCCCGTGGATGTTCCGGCCCTGAGCGACACCCGTTCCAGATCGGGAAAGTCTATCTCCAATGAGGAGAACAGATCCCATAGCAGCGAATGCATAGTGTGGCACTCTTGTATGGGCACGACAATGTGCCGTTCCGCGTCCAGGAAGCCTGGTCGGCCGTCCTGATCCAGATGTAACTGCACGTGATTGCGGTAATACCAAGGGTTCTCGGCCGCCAGTGTGGGCTTCACTGGCGGATCGGCCAGGTGAGCGATATGTGTCAATTGTGACCGGAGCACCTCCTCCCGAAAGGTCAGTTGCCTCTCGTAGGCGATGTGTTGCCACTGGCACCCGCCGCAGGTGCCAAAATGGGGGCAGCGAGGCTCAACCCTCTCTGGAGATGGAACCAGCACTTCGAGCAATGAGGCGCGGGCATAGTTGGCCTTGTCCTCGGTCAGTTCAACAAGGATCTCTTCAGGAGGCAGGGCGTAGGGCACGAAGATTACCTTACCTTCGTGGCGGGCCACGGCGTCCCCTCCGTGAGCCATTCCGGTTACCTGGATTCGTATGCTGGTCATCCCATTGTGACGCGCGTGGGTGCGCGATGGGGGCACGACAGAGAGCTTCACGATTTGTTCGGACTAGAGCAATTCGTGCAGGGTCCGACCGGTAAGACCGAAGCTCTCCGCAACTGCCGGGCAAGTAATGTAGCCCTGGTGGACGTTCACGCCACTGGCCAAGGCCGGGTCCTCCTTGACTGCTTCGGCGAAGCCTTTGTTAGCCAGCTTGAGCGCATAGGGCAGGGTGGCGTTGGACAAGGCGTAGGTCGAAGTCCGGGGAACGGCTCCTGGCATATTGGTGACACAGTAGTGGATGACGCCGTCCACGACGAAGACTGGATCGCTGTGGGAGGTGGGGTGGGTAGTCTCTATGCATCCTCCCTGGTCGACAGCCACGTCCACTATCACGCTACCTGGTTTCATCGACTTGACCATCTCTTTGGTCACCAGGTGTGGAGCTTTTGCCCCGGGAAGGAGCACGGCCCCGATTACGACATCGGCTCTCTTCACGGCTTCAGCGATATTCAAGGCGTTAGAGGCGAGGGTCATCAGGTTGCCATGTAATACTTCGCTGAGGTAGCGCAGGCGCTCTGTGTTGACATCGAGGATCAGGACACTTGCTCCCATACCTAGAGCCATCTCAGCCGCGTTGGTACCTACGGTGCCTCCGCCGATGATTACCACGTCAGCTGGCAATACGCCGGGAACCCCTCCCAGGAGCTTACCGCGCCCTCCACGCGTCCGCTCCAGGTAGTGAGCGGCCACTTGGACGGACATTCGTCCAGCCACTTCGCTCATGGGCGTCAGTAGCGGCAATGAGTGATCTGGCAACTGAACCGTCTCGTAGGCGATGGCTGTGGTTCCACTCTCCATCAACACATGGGTCAACTGCTCCTCGGCTGCCAAGTGAAGATACGTGAACAGAAGCAAGCCATCGCCCAGTAGAGAATACTCTTGGGGCAAAGGCTCTTTGACCTTCATCACCATCTCGACCTTTTCGAAGGCGTCGGCGTGGGTGGGCACCGTCTCGGCTCCAGCATCTATGTATTCGTCATCTGCGAAACCGCTGCCCGCACCGGCCCCAGTTTCGATCAAGATGCGATGTGAGGCTTTGGCCAGCGTATGTGCTCCTGCTGGGGTGAGTGCCACTCGATACTCGTTGTCTTTAATCTCTTTGGGGATGCCGACGATCATGGATACTCCTTCTCTGTCTTGCATACGGCAAGAACATGCCATTGATCGGCCTCCTCGTTGTAGGCCAATTCATAGACCTCGTCATCGTCGGTTCGCACTCGGAAATGGAGGGCTGAGGGGGTTCGCCATGATTCTTCTACTTGTTTGACCACATACCGCTTGTCGGCTACGAGGAAGCTTAGGGGTCGTTCCCCGTACCTACTCCCCGAGTAGCACTCAACTTGTGCGGCTTCCTCCATCTACGCTCCGCCTAGCTCCAGCCTGGAATCATCGCCAAGGTGCACACGGCTCGGACGGCCCACTATCTCGGCGCAGTTGCCAACGAGCGACTGTTCCACGATCGCGTTGTTGAGGCGAGCACCCTCGTCGATGATTGAGTCGCTAACGATGGAGCGCGTCACATGCGCGCCGTCGGCCACAGAAACGTAGGGGCCAATGATGGACTCGTCAATGGAGGCAGAGGGAGCGATGCGGACAGGCGGTATGATGATGGAGTTTGTGGCCTCGCCCTGCACACCCCCGCTCTTGTCCAGCAGGTAGCGATTGGTGGCCAACAGAGTCTCGGGCTTCCCACAGTCCGCCCAGACTCCGACAGTCCCGGTTTGGAGCTTAGCTCCCCGGTCCACCATAAGCTGCAGTGCATCGGCCAGATAGTACTCTCCCTTGGTCTTGATGCCGCCCGAGAGTACCGCTTCTATGCATTGCAGCAGCAGGGCGGAGTTCTTTATGTAGTAAAGGCCGACGATGGCCAGGTTGGAGACGGGAGTCTCGGGCTTCTCCACGAATCCAGTGATGTAACCCTCCTCCACGGTCACCACTCCGAAGCGCCTCGGGTCTGATACCTCTTTCACGAAGACCACCCCGTCGGAAGATACCCGCTCGAGGAAACCAAGATCTGCTTCGAAGATGGTGTCCACAAAGACGATGAAGATGTTCCCCTTCAGGTATTCCTTAGCCAGGTAGAGGGCATGGGCTTGACCCTTCAACTCCTTCTGCTCGACGTACTTGGCAGGGAAATCGTAGTGGGCTTGGACATGCTCCTTGATCTGTTCGCCCAGGTGTCCGATAATGAAGACAACTTCCTCGATGTCCAAAGCGGCGAGCTGGTCCAGGACATGGTCCAGTACGGTCTTTCCCGCTACCTGGAGGAGTGGCTTAGGCTTGGTGTGGGTGTGGGGCCTTAATCTCGTTCCCAGTCCAGCCATGGGGATGATGATGCGCATCGCCTGCCTGCCTTTCATGACTTGTCGCCTGCGAGACCATGCGTGACGCCTACAGTCCGTCAGCCACTGGCAGCCAGGAGCTGCTCGTACAACCTCAGGACTTGGTCGGTGTTATGTTCCAGGGAGTACCGAGACACAATCCTTCGGCGGGCCTTTCTCCCGAGGGAGCTTCGAAGTCCTGGGTTCTCCGTCAGCACCTTCAGAGCCAGCTCGAGCTGGCTCTGAAGGTCGATGGGATCGATGAGGATGCCAGCGCCCTGAAGTGCTTCGCCATCACCTCCAACATCTGTGGCCACTGTTGCCATACCGCAAGCCATGGCCTCGAGCATGGCAATGGAAAGCCCTTCGACCTCAGAGGGCAAGACGAAGACGTCCCCCGCCTGCAGGATGGGAATCAACGAGCCGGAGTCATTGATCACGCCGGTGAATACCGTCGTTTCTCCGGCGTGCAGGTTCCGCAGCCTAGCATACTCCACTCCGTTGCCAACAACCACGGCTTTACTGGTGGGGGGCAGTTGGAGGCTGTGGAACACCTCCAGGAAGGTCCCTACGTTCTTCTCGGGATCGAGACGACCTTGCTCACGCTCAAATGTGAGGACCTCCTTTGTTCGATGGCTGGAACGCCGGC
>CAYGYP010000247.1:0-3778 GCA_964354115.1 uncultured Candidatus Bathyarchaeia archaeon
CTTGATATCAATGCGAAGTTTCGATTAGGGCTGAGCGCCACTCCAGAAAGAGAATGGGATGAGGAAGGAAATCAGGCAATCTTCGATTATTTCGGGCATGTTGTATACGAGTATGATATCTCTGATGCTATAAGAGATGGGTGTCTATCGAAGTATTACTACCATCCCCATATCGTTTCGTTGAGCTATGAAGAGAGAAATGCATTCAATGAACTAAGCGGAAATATAGCCACTATGATGTCGAAGATTCATTCAGAATACCCTATCACGAGAGAAATGACAATTCCAAGAATGTTGCAACACCTTGAAAATATTGATCCGGAACTATCTTCAAAGTTAAGGGCGCTCTTTCTTAGACGGGTCGAAATCGTCAAGAAGGCACAAAACAAATCAAATGCACTTAGGCAAATTATTAAAAACTATAAGTTAAAACGATGCCTTGTCTACTGTAATGATCTCGATCACCTAAAAGAAAACATCAGGATTATATATGAAGAAGGACTGGAACCAATCGAGTTCTCCTCACGGATAAAACCAGACATCAGGAAAACAATCTTGCAATCTTTTGAAAACGATGTGGAAAAGAACACCTTGCTAGTTGCTGTGAAGTGTCTTGATGAAGGTATTGATATTCCTGCCTGCGATTCAGCAATATTAATATCGTGTTCAAGATCAACAAGAGAATTCATTCAAAGACGTGGTAGAGTCCTTAGGAAGCATAGCACAAAAGAATTCTCAACAATTCATGATATAGTAGTGTTGCCTTTTACAAATGATCAAGATGCTTATCCGCTTACCTCAAGCGAGTTCGATTTTGCCAAGGAAGAACTCAGGCGTGTTGACATTCTTTCCAAAAATGCTTTAAATAATAAAGACTTTAATGTTGAAGCGCAGATAGAACTCTACAGAAGATACCTGTTCTTCTAGGTAGAAGTGAACGCAATGTCAAGAAAGACAGGATTACAGGACCTACTGGAGCAAGCTTCGTTGAAATATGAGGTTCCTTTACGTCTTCTTGAAAGAATTCTTTATGAGGAAAGAGCTCGTTTGTACCTCTTCGATTCATCAAGAAGCTCAGTCTTAGAAGATATCAGGAAAATGATACAAGAGGAGGTTCAAAAACGCAAATAACAAAGCTTGAATTGAAGAATTTTGGACCCTACAAAGGCGTTTTTGAGTTCGATTTTAAAAAGAGTGGAAACAGAAATATCGAGATAATATGGGGAACTAATGGTTCAGGTAAGACGCATGTTTTCAAGGCCATCAAATGGTGTCTCTATGGATATGATCCGTCTCCAAAAGACAAAGAACCTAGAAGTGGAACAAGAAAAGACGCATGGGAGTGTATCTATGGGACGAACAAAGAAGACCAGCCGCCTCCTGACCCGTACATGCATGTTTACATTTGGTTCGAAGATACCGTAGGAAAGGAAATTAATCGTTATTTATTGAAAAGAAGCGTAAGACCCAGAAGTGGTGTAGGTTATGCTTCCAATTCAACCCAGATTGACCTTGACCTAGAATTGCGTGAGAATGGGGAGAATATTTACAATCCAAGAGAAAAAATAGAGTCTATTCTGCCCATAGCAGCTAGTCAGTTTTTCATGTTTCATGGAGAAGACCTGCGATACATGTCGCAGGAGCATCTGGAGCACACAAAGAAAGCTATTGAACTAATTCTGGAAGCAGAGACTTTCAGACAAGGCATCAAGGATTTGAAAAAGATCGAGAATGATGTAGAAAGAGAACATGATGATGAAGTTAAGAAAGTAGGTGACCTAGCTACATTGATTAACTCAAAGGACAAATTCTCGGAGAAGATCGCAGGAAACGAACAGGATTTGGAAGAGGCTAAAAAGCAGCTCGAAGCCGCTACTAAAAGAATCGGGATTATTGAAGAGGAGCTTAGATCTCGGGAAAAGTCGAAAGCTACGATGTCAAGACTTGACGAATTGCGAAAAAACAAGTCTCAAATTGAAGATGATGAAAAGAAACTGCTGTCAAGACGCGATAGTCTGATCAATCAGTTACCTTCGTTTGTCATTCTCCCTGAATTGATAAAAACCCTAGAAAAGAAGCATGAACGGCATGAAAAGAGGGAGGAGATCAAAGAAAGAATACAGCAAGTCAAAGGTCGATTAGACCTTGCTAGCGAAATTTCCAAGTTGGAAGAGTGCATTTGCGGCCATGAAATAACTGAGGTTGAAAGAAAATTCATAAAAGGTCAACAGGAGTCTTACAAAAAGCAACTCTATGAGTTAAGTTCTCAACTTGTGGAAGAAGATCCAACGTATTATCAGTTACGTGAGACAATAGCAGGTATCAGAAGCTCTGACCCTGATTTTGAGACTCTCCAAAAAGACATAGCCACCTTGAGTCTAAGGAAGGATGAAATAGATTCAGCGATTAAAGATATAGAAAGACAACTTTCAGGAATCGAAGAAGAAAGAATTCGTGAATTGAACAAAGAGAAGGATGATCTTAAGCGAAAACAAGGTGAAATAGAGGAGAGAATTAGAAACATTGAGAAAGAGAAAAAGGGCAATGAAGAGATGAGAGAAAGATGTATTAGGTTAATCAAGCAACGTGAGAAATCCTATTCCGTTTCCACGTCCCTAGATGAGCAATATGATATGACAAAAAGATGCGCTGGAGCCTTTGAATTCGCACTTGCTCAGCTTTCAATCCTGAGAAAGAACCAGATTATGGAATACTCTACCAAGTTCTTCAATAGGTTAACAAACAAGCCAGAGGAATATAGTAGGATCGACATAGATGACAATTATAATGTTCAGGTGATTGACTCAAAAGGAAATGTTATATTTAGACCTGGACTTTCAACTGCTGAAAGAGAGATTGTGGCTCTTTCATTCATCCTTGGACTGAAGAATGCGTCGGAGAAAATTGCTCCTTTAATTCTGGACACATTTTTTGTTCATCTGGACGAGTCCCACTATTCCAATATTGTTCGAGAGCTACCAGAGTTTGCAGATCAAACGATTTTGATACTTACAGATCTTGAATACAAGAATCTTAAAGAACGAGCACCTGAGAGCTTCTTTGATTCTGTGAATCACGTTTGGCAAATAAGCAGGATTCATGGTGAAGAGAGATCAGAACCTGTGCTAACAAAGGAGGTTTCGTCCCATGAGTAAGGAACGAGCCGCAATAGTACTGATGTGTTCAACTGAGACTTTTCGCATGTACAATACGCTATGTAGCGAAGAGAATGAAATGGAAAAGCGGCTTAAAAAAAGGAAAGAGTCAGTGTTTTCCAGTCGGACGCCGGCTTTTTTCCTTGCAGCAGCAATTGGAGTAGTTAACAACATTACGGCAGAGGTAAAAAAAGAAAAGCAGCTAACTCGACGAGAGTATATTGTCAACCATAAAAGTTTCGAGCCCTTTTCTCAGCTTATTAAGTCCAAGTACGATGTAAAAACAGAGCAAGAAATAATTGATAAATTATTGGGATTTCAAGAAGCTGGTATCAGAGAATTATATGATGAATACCACAAAACAGGCAAGATAGATTTTCTGCGAATTTACCGAGACATAAAGACACGTCTATGATTCGCACGCATTAATGTGAGCTTGCTGCGTAATACTTTTCAGCCGGTCACGTATTACCGCACACTTTAACAGCACTCTCTCCACTGAGCTGATGAGTCGTTGGGACGCTTGTCTTTTTAACAATTTGCGCTAAAGCACGAAAAGAAGTGGTTTCCATGAAAAAGAAGCTTGCAGTCTTAGCCACAGAAGACGACCTCCTCGTGGACTT
>CAYGYP010000248.1:0-3777 GCA_964354115.1 uncultured Candidatus Bathyarchaeia archaeon
GGTTCTACATCTGGTCAAATAGCCTTTGCACGCTAGGTTTAAATAGAATCGCCGACTAGTATTGAAAACCCCTGATCGGGGGTTTTGTCGGAGGTTTACATCATGCAAAAAACCAAGGTTATTATAATGGGCGCCGCTGGAAGGGATTTCCACAACTTCAACGTCTACTTCAGAAACAATGACGCCTACGAAGTTGTGGCTTTTACAGCCACCCAAATTCCCGGAATAGAAGACCGAAGCTACCCAACAGAGCTTGCTGGCCCAGAATATCCAAAAGGCGTCCCAATTTATCCAGAACAGGACCTGCCTAAGCTGATAAAAGAACATGATATTGACCAGGTGATTTTTGCTTACAGCGACGTTTCACACGAGTACGTCATGCATAAGGCTTCTGAAGTACTAGCAAGTGGAGCTGACTTCCGTTTGATGGGGCCTAAGACAACAATGCTGCGGTCAAAGGTTCCCATCATCTCCGTATGTGCCGTCAGAACAGGCTCGGGGAAGAGCCAGACATCGCGGCAAGTTGCGAAGATCTTGAAGAACAAAGGTTTCAGGGTTGCGGCCATCAGGCACCCAATGCCTTACGGCGACCTTAGAAAGCAGATTTGGCAGCGTTTTGCCTCATATGAAGACCTGAGCAAGTACGAATGCACTATCGAGGAAAGAGAGGAATACGAGCCCCACATTGATATGGGCATCGTGGTCTACGCAGGAGTTGACTACGAGAAGATACTGAGAGAAGCAGAGAAAGAAGCAGACATGATCGTATGGGACGGGGGAAACAATGACTTACCGTTCTATAAACCTGACTTGCACATCGTTGTGGCCGACCCGCATAGACCAGGACACGAACTCACATATCATCCAGGCGAAGCCAACCTGAGGATGGCCAATGTTATCATAATAAACAAAGTCGACACAGCTGATCCGCAGAAAGTAAAGCAGGTTAAAGAGAACATAAAAACGGTTAACCCAAAGGCAACCGTTCTAGATGCAGCCTCGCCGGTGACCGCTGACAAGCCAGAGTTGATCAAGGGAAAGAAAGTGTTGGTGATCGAGGATGGGCCTACACTTACGCATGGTAGCATGCCCTATGGAGCGGGGACAATTATGGCTAAGAACTCGGGCGCAAGCGAGATCGTCGATCCCAAACCATATGCTGTTGGTTCAATAAGAGAAGCTTACAAGAGGTACCCGCATCTTGGTGCGCTGCTCCCAGCACTGGGTTATAGTGGGAAGCAGGTGGCCGAGCTGAAAGAAACTATAGATCATGTACCTTGTGACGTGGTGGTTATTGGAACTCCCATCGATCTTAGAAGGGTCATCACCATCAACAAACCAACTGTAAGAGTAAGATATGACCTTAAGGTCGTTGGACCGGTGTCACTTGAGCAGATCTTGGATGAATTCCTTAAAAGACGTGGGAAATAATGACCAGCGAAGAAGGAGACATCTCTCGGATAAAGATAAAGCTGATAGTTGAAGGCTTAGGAGAGGCAGAAGGAGAACTCGTACGCTTCCTAGCGCCTAGAACGATAGACATGATTGTGAGGAAGCTTCCAGTAGAAGGCAGAGCGGCCCTGTGGAAGGAGGAAGTCTACTTTGAGACTGCGATCAAGATGGGAGAAGAAAAAGCCAAGGGAACTGTTGAGAACGCAACTATCGCTTTTTGGCCCATGGGAAGCGCCATATGCGTATTCTACGGCGAGTCCCAGCCCTACAGTCCGGTAAACGTGCTGGGCAAGGTAACCAAAAATCTGGAATTGTTCAAGCAAGTGAAAAGCGGAACAAAAATCAGAGTTGAGCCACTAGTAAACCAAGAAGCTGTCCCGCCACAGCCTTAGAAGACGCTCACATTCAGCTTTTACTTCTTTTTGTCGGCTTCTACCCTTCAAGATTTCAAGGAATTCGATGCGTTTTGCAACTGAACGTTTCTCCGCTTCGCCGCCATAGTAATGCTTCAGTTCAAGGTACTCCTGCATGTGATTGGCCTTCTGTATGAACATGCTGGCAGCATCAACAGGATTTTCAACAGCATAAACGTTTGCCCAGATAGCAGCATCTGCATTTCGGAGCTGGGTCAAACCGTCAATCTCCTCTATCCTGCGAATATATGCCCTTAGAGAGTCGTAGTAGCCAGCAGTCTTGACGAGTTCAAGGGCTCTTCTCACTTTCTGCCGAAAATGATTACTTCCCTTTATTGTTATTCGATGCCTGTAGCCCTTGTCAACGAGTTCCCGAGCCTTTTTGACTTCTTCCTCAGTGTAGATTCTTGTTGGAAACCCCAAATATGGTATGAACTCCTAGAGTTGGTTCAGAATCCTACCAGAAAGATTAAGCGAGCGTAAGAGACCTAGTCTGCCCTGTAGATTTTGATGTTGTGGCTTCCTGAAACTAAGTGAATTGTACCATTTTCTTCAAGGTGCTCCAGAAAGTCCTTTGCCGCACTTATTCGTATGTTCAAACGTGTAGCGACGGCGTAAGGCGTCAAAAAGTTCATCTTCTTCAATTCGTCAACAAGCTTCTCGTTCTTCACGTCTGGAGCAACTATTCCAAGGAGCTTCTTCTCCTTCGACGGCCCGGCTGGTTTTTCCTTCTTCTTCTTTCCCTCTTCTTCCTCGTCCTTCTTTACTTGCGCACGTTCCATCTGCTTAAGGTTAAGTTTCTTTTTTCCACCCATTATTACCAACTTCCATTAGGTGAAGGCTGTTCCGTAGTTCTTTAGGCTTTCTAAGACTAACAGTCCTAATTATTTCAACTTTGCGTCGGGCTAACGACAAAAAGGAAGGAATGGGAGAGGCTATCTTCCCATTACTTTCTTAGCTGCAATTTCGATGTCTTCAGATTTTATGGTCTTTCTTCCAGCGTGCATTGCAAAATCTAAGGCTTCTTTGGCGATTTTAACGCCGATCTCTTCCAAGGCTTTTGCCAGTTCCTTTGCAGCTGCCTCGCTGACGCGATCTGCTCCAGCCTTCTTGCACAGTCTGTGCATGGGAGCTACGGCCAAATCCAAATCAACCATAAGGACTACCTCGTAGCGTCTTTTTCTATTCTAAGCCATATTTAACGTTTGTTGTTCCCTATTTGCCGAAAGCTGTCGCTAATAGCTTGGACTATCAAGATGAGGGGGAAATCATAAAAGCAGATTATTGCTAGTCTAAAGGATGCTGCGGAAGCAACGTGAAGTTTGTCGACGCTCACATACATCTTTCAGACGATGAATACGCTAGCTGCGTTGACGAAATCATAGCTGACGCCCAAAAGTCACAAGTTGTGGCCTTGGTCTCGAACTCTGTGGATCTGAAAACCTGCGTCGACAACCTAAAGCTGGCCGAAAAATATCCTGGGATGATCTACATCGCTTTAGGAGTTCACCCCTGGAACGTGCAAAAGGTAACGGAAGATGAAGTTCAGCAGATAGTGGAGCTGATTGAAGAACAGAGACAGAATGAGGCGCTTGTTGCAATCGGCGAAATCGGCTTAGATTCCAAGTACGACAAGATAATGGAGAAGCAGCAGAACGTTTTCAGCGAAATGTTGCGTGCAGCTGAGAGATTCGACTTGCCAGTCATTGTCCATTCCAGAGGTATGACAGGCCAAATTGTTGACATGCTTCCTTCTTACAATCTTAAGAAGGTTATGCTGCACTGGTTCAGCAGTCCGATGAGCGCACTGTCCAAGGCCGTGGAAAAGGGGTACTACATTACTGAGGGGGCACCGACATTGTATTCAAACGGAATACGTGAAGTCGTCAAAAAGGTGCCGCTGACCAACTTG
>CAYGYP010000249.1:0-3763 GCA_964354115.1 uncultured Candidatus Bathyarchaeia archaeon
CCTATCTTTTAGGTGATAAAACTTTTTTCAAAGGAGTAAAAACGATGATGCCAGCTAACGAATTGATCTACGATAAGGCAGACGATCACGTGGAAGTTAAGCAATACTGGGATTTTTCTATCCCAGAAAAAAAAGCACAAATGCCCATGTCACAGAGCAATCTGCTTGAGGAATTCAAGAAACTTATGAAGAAAGCTGTAGAACGCCAAGTTCAAGACAGGAAAGAAATTGGAATTTTCTTAAGTGGAGGTTTAGACAGTCGGATATTGGCTGCCTTTGCAAGCAAAACTGATGCTAATGTAATAACTTTTACATTTGGAGTTAAAGATTGCCCGGAGCAAAAAATTGCAAAGCAAGTTGCTGATAGGTTAGGGCTTGAAAACGTGTTCTATGAGATACCTTCTGATTTCATTGCCGAATACGGCGAAAAAATTGTTTGCTGGGGTGATGGACTAATAAGGATCCGAGATTGCCATTTTATAGCTTTATTAGAAGAAATTAGAAAAAAAGTCGATACTGTCTTGTTAGGAACATTTGGAGGCGAACTTTTTGGCAGCAAAATGACAAGGGAACTAAGGAATATAAAGGGAAAAGATGAGGTAATGAATTACTTGTTCAATAAGAAGATAACCGTGATTCCCTTAGAAAAACATCAAGAAGTTTTTGCGGATGCTTTCTATGATAAGACTAAATATAAAGTCAGGGAGAACTTTAACGAAACCTTTGATAAGATACAGTTTGATTTGGCGGAGGACATTGTAGATTATTGGGAATATCGCAACAGACAACGAAGATATATATTCCAATCTTTTCAGTATATTAACTGGTATATTGAGACAAGGCATCCTTTTCTGGACAATGACTTGGTGGAATTTTTTGCATTTAGATTGCCATTTAATTTGAGGTTAGATGAAAGATTCCTCCAGAAAGCCTTAGACTATTGTTTTCCCTCGCTGTCCGACATACCCTGGGAACATACTGGCGTTGCACCTAATTCGCATCAATCAAAAGTGTTTTTAGGGAAAGCAATTCTGCTTGCCAAAGACAAAATAGGAATGACTGCGAAGAGGGCTTCAAAAGGCAGAGTGATTCTAGCGCCTTGCGACTACAGAGGATATGAAGAATGGTTAAGGACTGGCTCCAAAGCTTACACATTGGAAATTCTATTGGATCCCCAAACATTGGAAAGAGGTTACTTTAAAGCCAGCTACATTAAAAAAATACTGAGAGAGCATATGAACTACAAGAAAAACCATGATCAATTAATATGTGATCTAATTAATTTTGAACTGTTGAACAGAATATTCCTTGAAGGTCACTGACTTTCAATCATAACTATCTAAAATTGAATCTCAGCAAAAATTCAAAGATTGTACCAAGGAAAAGTTCAATCAGCTCACAAATTCCAGCGATATATGTGGAGAATAGAGAGAGTAAATGAAAGCCCTTATTATAAGCTATTCTTTTCCTCCAGGCACCCGTGGAGCACCCACCTTAATGTACAACTTATGCAAATATTTGCCCAAAAAAAGCTTCCACGTAATAACTACGGTAACTGATTTAGCTATTAGTTCTGGAGATTATGACAAAAAATACATCTTGGACTGCAGCCCGATTAGATTGCCAGTTCGAACCTATAATATGCGTGATGGGCTCAAGTTCTTCCTGTTAACGATTCTCCATGGCCTTCTATTGAACAAAAAAGGGGAGGTTGAGTGTGTTTTGGCAGTGTATCCTTATGAATTTGATTTGTATGCAGCATATATTTTGCACCAATTAACTGGAAAGCCACTAATAATTTACATGCACGATTTGTTTTCGGAGGTAAAAAGGGAAGCAGGTTTATACCGCATTTGGAAATTCGTTGAGAAAAAAATCTTTTCAGCGGCATCAGCAATTATCGTTACAAACGAGAAATTCAAAGAACACTATTCGAGAGAGGGTATTAGAAACGTGGTGGTTCTGGAATCATGTGTCGATTTGAATGAGGAAGATCCAGAAGCCATTTCTCAGAGGATTTTGCCTTCTAAAAGAAATCTTAGAATAGTGTTTACGGGTTTAGTATATGCAGCGAATGAAGATGCAATATTGTGTTTTCTAGAAGCAGCAAAAAAAATCAGTGACATAGAAATAATGTTTGCCACAGCCTCTGGAAAAGACTATCTAACAAAAGTGAGCATAGGATTTCTCTCCAAAAAAGAATGTTCCAAACTCCAAAGAAGCGCAGATGTTTTGCTTTTACCTCTTTCCTTCAAAAACCCGTACCCTGAAGAAATAAAATGTGCCTTCCCTTGCAAAGCCTTGGAATATTTGGCCGCCGGCAAACCAATTTTAGCGATTGCGCCTAAAGGAAGTTTTATGGAGGAATTCATTGAAAGAAACGAAGTTGGAATAGTTGTTACTGAGCTTTCGGAGGAAAAGATATCTGATGCAATTGAGAAACTTAAAGATGAAGAGAACAGAAAGAACTTTTCCAAGAATGCCCTGAAAACAGTACTATTGTTTGATGCTAGAATACAGGCTAAAAGATTGTATTCTCTAATCGAGCATGTTGTTTCAAACAATAATTCGAATCGCGCTCACTTTAAAGATGCAATGGAAGAGAAAATGGCTGGGAGGAGTTAAAACGGAGAAACTTTTTCTACCTCAAAAGATGAAAGAGCTTAATAAACTTTTAGAACCCATTCTCAAGGAAACATGGCTCAAGAAAAAATGGGAAATAGCTCAAAAAAACGCTCGCAACTCCCTAAAATATGCAAATGATATACAAATGCTTTTGAATATCATAAACCTAACTGAAGGTATTAGAATCCTAGATGTAGGATGTGGACTCGGAATTGAAATAATCGAATTTGCGAATCTTGGTGCAAATTGCGTGGGTTTAGAAGCAGAGAAAACTTATGCTAAAGTGATTACAGCGATTGGTAAGAAGTTCAAAATTAAAGTTAGGGGAGATTTCGGTAATGGTTGTGATCTCCCCTATGAAAATGAGACTTTTGATGTTGTGATAAGCAAGTCCTATTTTGAACATGTGAAGGATTTCAATTTGGCCATCAGAGAACAAACTAGGGTCTTGAAAAGAAATGGAAAACTCGTCGTCATCGATGGCAACTTATTCAATCCTGTCGATTTATACACCCTCTTAATTGAATACCCTCTCAGAACTCACGGAAAACATGGAGGGTTAAAATGGCTCTTTACCAAAAGCAAGGTAAGGGAAAAAATCTATAGTGATATTAAAGAATCAAGCTGGACTGGAAAGGATGAGGATGTCCATACTATATTTTGGTGGAAAAGAAAAATGAGAGAATATAAAGACCTTAAAATTATTGATATCACCACGACAAAGGCATACAAAGAGAGGGAAAAGGCGTATTCTGCTTTTTTGAAGCCTTTTTGGGGTGCCGTACTCGTAATTTGCTCAAAAGTATAGACTAAAATACTGCACGCACAAAACTCCAATGCTTATACGCAGCAATGAAATATCTTTCTAAATCGAAGTTACACGTAGAATCGCCAAATGAAAACCTAATGTATGTTAACCAATTGGAGATTGGAAAATGAATACTACAGACAGGCTTGTAGATTGGTTTCTTTGTTCGCCTATCTATGAGGGCAAAGCATATCTCGCATATTATTCCATTCATAGAAAAGGTCCAATCTACCCGGAAATAACCGCTTATGCTATCAGCTTATCTTGCATATTGTATACGAGAAGAAAAGATGAGAGATTTCTAGACAGAGCGGAAACATGCGCCGAATA
>CAYGYP010000250.1:0-3761 GCA_964354115.1 uncultured Candidatus Bathyarchaeia archaeon
GGAATGCAGGGGCACAGGTTTGACGAGAAGAAAGAGAACGATCACGATCAAAGTGCCCTCAGGCATAGACGATGGGTTTCAACTGAGACTTCGAGGGGAAGGAGACATGCCCCCCGAAGGGGAAACGCCAGGAGACCTTTATGCCCTAATCCACGTCACGCCTCACCCGTACTTCAGAAGGGAAGGAGATGACCTTCTCTATCATCTGATAATAGGATATCCTCAAGCCGCATTGGGCGCAGAAGTGCCAGTACCTACTCTCGAAGGAAACGTTAACCTGAAGATCCATCCTGGAACCCAACCAGGAGAAATATTCAAGCTGAAAGGCAAGGGCATGCCTAGGTTCAGGGGATTTGGCAAGGGAAATCTGCTAGTGCGCATAAACATATCTGTTCCCGAGAAGCTAACGCAGCGGCAGAAGAGCCTCCTTGAAGAACTGTCCACAGAATTTGATCAAAACGCTCAATCGAGAGAACGGAAAAGATTCTGAAACCTCTGGACGAACTACGCATGTGAGCTTCAAAAATCACCCTATTCTAAAAGACACGGCCTTGTATGTTTTCCATTTGGCGGAGAACATGTTTTCCGAAAATGAAATAGCTGTGTAGAATAATCATCTTCTTGGTTAAGAAGATGAAAGAATACAAATTCGCCACAAAAGCGGTGCACGCTGGGCAAGATCCGGACCTTTTCGCAGGCTCTGTTACTGTTCCAATCTATCAGACATCCACGTTTGTCTTCGAGAATGTGGAGCAAGGGGCTGCGAGATTCGCTGGAAAAGAGGAAGGCTACATTTACACTCGGTTGGGCAATCCAACCGTGAGAGCATTGGAGAGAAACATTGCCGAACTCGAAGGAGGAGAAGACGCAAGAGCGTGCGCTTCTGGAATGGCCGCCATATATGCAGCTGTAACCTCAACAGTCAAGAAAGGTGACCACGTAGTCGGGCCAGACTCCCTCTACGGCGGCACGGCCAAACTGTTCACGAACATCCTCCCACGATTCGGAATCGAATTCACCTTGGTCGACTCATCAAACCCAGCAAACATTGAAAAGGCCATGAAGAACAACACGAAAATAATCTTTGTCGAGTCCCCAGCTAACCCAACGTTGAAAATAACAGATCTTAAAGCAGTGTCAAGAATCGCCGAGAAAAAAGGCGTCACAACCATGATAGACAACACGTTTATGTCGCCCTATTTTCAGCAGCCGCTCAAGTTGGGCATTGACGTGAGCATCCACAGCTTGACCAAGTACTTAGGCGGACACAGCGACTTGATTGGCGGCATTATCGTAGGACGCAAATCCTTCTTCAAAACATTAGATCCTGTACTGAAGAACACTGGAGCTACGCTTGCACCGTTTGACGCTTGGCTCACATTGCGCGGAGTCAAGACATTACCATTAAGAATGGAGAAACACAACGAAAACGCCATGAAAGTTGCAGAGTTCTTGGAATCACATTCCAAGGTGGAAAAAGTCTATTATCCAGGCTTGAAATCGCATCCGCAACATGAGTTGGCGAAGAGACAAATGAGCGGATTCGGTGGAATGATATCGTTTGAATTGAAAGGAGGACTGAAGACGGGCATCAAGCTGATGAACTCTGTTAAGCTATGCATGCTGGCTGTAAGTCTAGGCGCGGTGGAGACGCTAATCGAGCATCCGGCCTCCATGACCCATGCCATAGTTCCGAAAGACGAGAGGCTCAAGGCAGGAATAACGGACGGTTTGGTGCGTCTTTCTGTGGGAATAGAAGACGTTCGAGACATCATACGCGATCTTGAACAAGCACTGAGCGGAGTCTAGAGCAGACGCAGAAAATAGCTGATGAGCATGATAATCAAAGAAGTACATGCGAAGACCATTTTGTCCAAATCAAAGGTTTTTGAGTATACAATTAACCCCTACATTGGTTGTCAGCACGGCTGCACATATTGCTACGCGCGATTCATGAAGAGATATACTGGCCATAAGGAGGAATGGGGTGAGTTTGTTGACGCAAAGGTCAACGCTCCAAGCCTGTTGCCGCTTGAAATAGAAAAGAAAAGGGTCGGTAGAGTCTGGATAAGTGGAACCTGCGATCCTTACCAACCTCTTGAGAAGAAATACGAACTAACAAGAAAATGCCTAGAAATTCTTTCAAAACGGGCTTGGCCAGTTACCATTCAGACGAAATCCCCTCTTGTGCATCGTGACGTAGAGTTGCTAAGAAAAATCAACGATGTTGAAGTGGGATTCAGTATAGCTACGGGTGACGAAGACATTAGGAAAATGTTTGAACCCAATTTGCCTTCTATCAAAGAGAGGGTTGAAACGTTAGGGAAACTTCGTTCTGCAGCCATCAGAACCTTCGCTATGATAGCACCCTTGCTTCCGAAGGCTGAAAGCCTTGTGGAGCAGCTCAACGGAAAGGTAGATTACGTGCTGATTGACAAAATGAACTATCATCACGCAGACTGGGTTTACAGGAAATTTAATCTAGAATATGCGATGACTGCCAGCTTCTTTGGTTCAAAGAAAAAGGAACTCGCCAGCGCATTTGAGAAGCAAGGGACACCTTATCAACTACTATTCTAGTGCACGTTTTGGCTTTGCGTTCCAAGGTGGCGAGTTGCCAAGACCACTTATCAAATGAGGAATGAAAATGAAAAATAAGCTTACCTGGCAGCTCGCCTGATGAGTAACTGCCGCTCCTAGTCTTAACTATCTTATGAATTGGCTATATGGATTCGGAATTTATATCCGTACAGATAAGGGCGCGCACGTCGATTTGTGACAAATCCATGAACTTGTGAAAGACTAGGACAATATCGTTACACTTCCCCACATTTTTCAGCAGAGATGTCCTTGGACGGAGTCTTGCGACCAAATCTCAAGTTACTGTCGCCAAAGTTGCTTGTTTGAGAACTGAATTTGCGGCGTGCGCGCACCTTGCCGTCTGCGACTTGGCACAATGGAAGTGCAAGCCGCGTTTGTTTGGCCAAGGCGTCGAAAAAACATATTAACTCTTTCTGATAACAAAAAGTTTCATGAATTACAAAGAGAGGCAGGAAATAATCGCTCGTTCGCCTATTTCCTTCGCATACCTGAAGCGTTTTAATGCTGCTGCAGGCGTCTTGCACCTAATACAGGGAATTGTGATGTTGATTCTGGGCTTTCAACTGACATGGACAAGAGATGTATACGCGTTCTATCTGAAACTGGGTCCGGCCATTGGTTCACCACCCAAATTCTCCGCTGTGCCCAATCCTCAAATCCTCTTCACCGTCCCCAATCTGGGAGTGATTCTTGCGTCTTTCCCTCTGATTTCTGCAATAGCACATTTTGCGATTGCGTATCCGAAGAACAAGAGCTACAATGAAAATCTGAAAAAGGGAATGAACCCTTACCGTTGGTACGAGTATGCCTTCTCAAGCTCGATAATGATAGCGTTGATTGCAACATTTGTCGGCGTCTGGGACTTCTGGTCGCTGGCCATGATTTTTGTGCTGAACGCGATGATGATAATGTTCGGTTACTTGATGGAACTCGTGAATCAGAAAA
Source organism: uncultured Candidatus Bathyarchaeia archaeon (assembly GCA_964354115.1). Taxonomy (GTDB): domain Archaea; phylum Thermoproteota; class Bathyarchaeia; order Bathyarchaeales; family Bathycorpusculaceae; genus DASPTR01. The sequence continues at coordinate 3,547 of CAYGYP010000250.1, forward strand.
CCGAAAAGACAACATGGTCCCCCTTCAGCCTAGGCTGCATTTCCGGCGGACTCCCATGGGTTGTGCTCTTCGCCTATTTCATAGCCGCTGCCAACTCCGCCGGCGTGAACCCGCCAACTTTCGTGTACCTTATACTCTTCATCTACCTCGTCCTCTTCATGGTCTTCGCAGTAAACATGGTTCTGCAGTTCAAGGGAGTCGGACGCTGGAATGAC
>CAYGYP010000251.1:0-3759 GCA_964354115.1 uncultured Candidatus Bathyarchaeia archaeon
TGCAAGCTCCCCTTGACCAGCATTTGTACTGCTTCTCTCGCAACCTCTGCCTCCTCAATTGTTCCGATTATGCTCACCGTATGACCATACACGGCGACGTTGGTGCCTGTCAATTCCTCAATTATGTTTCGAGTCTTCCCATTCATCCCTATTATTCTGCCTTTGACTCGTTTGATGTCAGCCTCAGAACGTCCAAAAACAGTTCGAAGATCAATGACGTCCAACATGGCTTCTTCATCCCGTATCAAACGAAATGCATGCTCCGGAGAGAACCCGCGTCCCAATGCTGTTACCACATCCTTTGCCTTGAAGAGCAATGATGGATCTGTGGCCTCCTCTGCAAGAGTTATTGTAACGTCACCTGATTGGCTGTCTATCTGAAGCCCAACCGAGAGCTTACCTTCGATGTTCTTCTTTGTTGTGCCTTCTGGGCCTATCAGAACCCCAACGCGCTCTGCTGGAATTTTTATGAATGTGTTAGGCTTTGCCATGGCCGGTTACTTTCCTGTGACACTCTTCGATCGGAAGAACATCTATGCCCATCCGACTAAAAAACCTATTGAGATTGGTCAAATCTCTTCGAAGGAGGAAGCCAGCCATGGGATGCGAAATTGAAACGGCCTGCGAAACGTCAAAAAGCACTGGATGCTTTTTCCAGATCATGATGTTGTATTCGCTCAGGTCTCCATGGACGAGTTCAGCCTTGCAGTAGAGCCTTTCCAGGTAATTCAAGATTTCACCGTAAATCCTTTTTGGCTGTTCAGGCTGCTGCTCCTTCATCGATGGCGCGCTCTTGCCATCCTTGCCGATAAACTCCATTATGAGCACATTGTTTCTGACCACGATGGGTTTGGGCACTCTGACTTCTGCCCATGTGGCCTGTTCCAAGTTTCGGTATTCCTTCCGTGCCCACGTGAAGATCAGTGAGCGCGTATCATGCTTTATGCACTTAAATCTAGGATCCCCCTCAATGTACGGAAGCATGCCCTTCTTGAACTCTGCTGAAACAGTCAAATAAATTTTGACGGCCAGCTCTTGCCCATCTTTGCCTTTTGCCCAATAGACGCGCGATTCTTTTCCGGCACTGACTACGCCGTAGATGTCGCCTAGCACGCCTTTGTTCAGAAAATCATAAATTACCATGAGCGTGGAACGGTCGAAAACCTCTTCTAAGACCTCTAATTCTTCGCTTCTCTTCTCTTTCATCAACTGCTCAGTTTCGTAGGCTTTTTCTTTTTTGAGAAGTCTCTTGTCCACGTGTTTCCTAAAAGACACTTGTCGTCATCCATCCATAGCTAGACTGAACCTAAGTAACAGTTACGTAGCCTCTTCTGCGAAGATCTTCAGCCTGAGCACGAGTGTAGCGCCAAAACACGTCGCCACGTTTGTCTGATTCGAAATCCCATGGAGAAACTAGTACAACGTCTCCGACGCGTATCCAAACGCGCCTCTTCATCTTACCACGTATTCGGCATAAACGTTCATGCCCATCTTGACACTTAACCATAACGCGGTCGAAACCAAGAAGTTTCGTGGCTAGGCCTAGCACGTCATTTGCGGATGGATAAACCATCTCGCTTAGTGCCCCTTCGCTCAGAACTCTCTTCTTGCCCAAACACGCACCTCGAACATTCGGTTCATAAGGAATGAGTTCTCCTCCTTAAAAGCTATGCTCATCAATGCCAGTTCATAAGGATCAGCAAACAGGAAACCTGAGGAGTAGGTGCCACTCATATCCAGAACCTACGAAAGAAAAGATTACTAGTGGCGTTTCTCAGAAACTGGCGAAGAACCCGTTTATCACGTCCTTAGCAGACTGGATGAGAGGATGCCTTATCTTAACTGGGACCTCGAGTTTCTCCAGTCGACTCACTCTGAAATAGATGGGCGGATGAGGATCTAGGCTTAGCCATTCTTGAAAGCGGTATGAGGGCAATCGTTCATATAGCAATCTTTTGAAGCCTATTTTCTCCAGGGCTTCGGCCAGGATCTTAGGTTTACCCATGACGATCGCGGACATGAGGTCGGCTCTTGCCTCGAAGAATTTTGCGATGAAATATATGAGTGTCATGACCAGCCAGAAATACGCAATGAAAAGATAGGAGAAAAAGATGATTGGAAACAAGGGGAGAAGCACGTAGAATCGAAGAAGAAACTCGGTGCTAGACAATGCGAAGAGAAGAAGGGGATCGCGACCTTTTAGGTGACCGAACTCATGCCCCAGAACTCCCAGGATCTCCCCGTCCGAAAGCTGAGCTAGAAGGCCCGTGGTTATCAAAACTACGCCTCGGCTGGGGCTAGGTCCAGAAGCAGCCGCGTTGGGAATAATCGTGTTAGACACTACGATTTCAGGCATGGGAAAGCCAAAGCTGTCGACGGTTTTCTTTACAAGCTGATACACATCTACCTTGTGTGTTGACAAATCCTCTGGTTTGCATGCTAATCCATGATTTGCAAGTATTCCCTGCACGGTTTCGCAGTCGATTTCCCCCTTTTTTGCTAATGTTTCATCGTATATCTCCTTCTTGATGTTCAACAGCACATCTTTCGGATATTTCTGTCTGAAATCCTCATGCTCCTCAAGCGGCAAATGATACTCTACCAAGTGTATGCTCGGGTTGTTCTCAGTTATGCGCCAATCTGCTCCCCTTGCAATGATCTTGTTGGAAAAGAACACGAAAACGAATTGTACAGCCAAGAGCACAACGGGAGCCAGCCATCCTATCACAAAAAACAAGAACATGCCAAGGCTAATGAAAATCACAAAGAGAAGAATCTGCGTTTCTAGGAATATTCGATTAAGGGGTTGTTTCTCTTTTCCTCGAAGCTTTTCGGGCACTATCTCTTCTCCTTCCCTCCACGCGAAAAAGAGGGTGCTGCTTCTCATCTTTTCTTCAAAAAACCCCACGAGGATGATAACGTCCTGTTTAACTTTGTCGACCCTTTCCTCTGGAACCGTATCATCAAGCCGAGTGACATTCAGCCTAATCGGCCTGCTGCCTATGATCTCCGATTTCAGATCCTGTTTTCCCGATGCATCTAAAGAAATGAAGGAAAGCGAAGCATTACCATCAACCGTTTCTTTGGACACGTTTGTGAATTGCTTCTGTTCAGGCAGAATGTATTTCTTTTGAATGAAATCAATCAAGTCCCCCATGTATTCCGAGGGAACTTCAGTCTCGATGGAGTACGAAAGAGTATTGCCAACGTTGTCGACCATTTTTCAGCCTCACTTTTCCATGGTCTTCATGCAAAAGCTTGCGCTGTGTTAGAGTTTTACTATTTGCGCGTGCGGTATTCCTTCAATTTTCAACACCGCTTCAGGATGCACGTATCCTTTTTCTATCGCTCTGCTGACAACATTCCTTCCAATCATATTCACTATTGTCGAGTTCTCAATCATGCATATTGCTTCATCAATGTTCACTTTCGCACCCTTGTAAAAGTCCTCTTTTACGCAGAATACCATCTTCCCATCACGTAAAGTTTTTCCCAGTATTTCAGCGTCGCATATGGCTAAGAGTACGTTCCTCCCAACTTTCTTCAAGTTCATGTAAGCTTCCAATTTCCTGGCCGCTCTTACAGCTGCTTAATCGATGATCTCGCTCCGCACGCCTTACAGATTAGGAACAAAAGGCGTTTTTCTTTGACAATTTTCGTATCTGGACGCTTGCATATCGGGCAGACCACAAAACTCTCCAAATATCTTTGCAGCAACCTTTCGAAAGTATCATGTGGGAATTTGCCTTGGAAAATGGC
>CAYGYP010000252.1:0-3757 GCA_964354115.1 uncultured Candidatus Bathyarchaeia archaeon
AATTATCGTAGAAAACACCAGCGCGCGCTTCTCCGTGTTCTAACTCCGTTCTAAAATTGTGCACAAGTTCTATACGTAATTCGCAAAACTGTGCACAGGTTTCATATAATTTTTTTGGTGCTAGTAACGTTACCAGCTGTTTTTAAGTCATTATTCTCTTGTGCATAATGAAATAAAGAACGATTTGGGGTTAAATTGTCTTTTTGAAAGAGGCTCTCAAAAGCGTGGTTACTAGTAACTTTTTCCATGGTCATTTATTGTGAAACGGCTATTCGCTAATTTTTGGGGGGTTTGATAGCCTTTTTGTAGCTTTTCCCATCAAAACATCATGTATTCATAAATGCCAGCAAAAAATATCCGTGAATACCATGCTCATTCATTGTAGCCATAGAAATATCTAGTAGAAAGTGAAATCGTTTGGGTTTTAGGGTTCCTTGTGAATTTTAAGGGATGTTCGTAGGTGAATTAGGTTTTGAAACGGAAGAAAATCTTTAATTATGTTAGGTTCAATATGTTACTGTCATTGTGGGATTCCTAATAAGAATTATGACTCAAGAAATGGGAAGGTGTCAGTTGCATGCCCAAGGTTGTAGTGGCTGATGCGTTTACGCTTTGTAATTGCAAAAATTGCTTCGAGGTGGCTTGAGCTACGCTTAGTTTTGGCTTTTTGATGCTTTCCGCGCTGATCGTTACTTTTTTTGTATTCGCGCTCTACAACGTTCCTATTGTCATGATTGGAGTGTGGCGTCTTCTGCGAATCCATAAGAAGACTGCAAAGCACGGTGGACATGGAGAAGAGGGTTTGCCGGCTGTCTCGATAATTGTTCCGGTTAAGAATGAGGAAAATGTGGTTGGTAGACTGCTGAATGCATTGTTGAGTTTCAATTATCCTTCTGGCAGGAAGGAAATAATCGTGGTGGATGATGCCTCAACTGACAGAACTCACGAAATATGCCTTGAGTACTCTTCAGCTCACTCGGAAATCACCGTTTTGAGGAAGGCGGAGTCAACCACTAAAGCTGGAGCCCTTAACTTTGGGTTGCATCACGCTCACGGTGAATTAATAGCCACTTTTGATGGTGACAGTGTTCCAGAGCCAGAGGCGCTTCTGAAGGTGGCTGAGTATTTTGGGGATCCGTCTGTGGCGGCAGTGCAGGGAAGAATTTGCTCTATAAACTCGGGGCAGAACATGTTGACGAGGTTCATATCTTATGAGTCTGCTATTCAGTATGAACTTTATATGCAAGGGAAGGACGCTCTCGGCTTGTACGTGGGTTTGGCTGGAACTTGTCAGTTCATTAGGAGAGAGGCTTTGGAAGCGATTGGGGGTTGGAATGAGAATTGTCTGGTTGAAGACACTGAACTTTCGCTGAGATTAGTCGAGAGGGGCAACGTCATTAGGTACGCTTCTGAGGTGCGCACTTTTGAGGAGAGTCCCTGTAACGTTAAAGGTTTGGTGGCTCAGAGAGCGCGGTGGTACAGGGGAAACATTGAGGTTGGGCTGAGGTTTGGCAGGTTGATGAAGAAGCCTGACTGGAGGAAGTTTGACGCGGAGATGACGCTTTTTGGTACTTTCTTAATATTGTTATGTGTAGTCAACTATTTTGCGCCTTTATGGGCTTTCTCGGTGCCTTCAACCTTAATTCTTACTGTCATTGTTCAGTTCACTTCCCTGTTTACTTTGCTCGTGTTGGGCGTTGTTGGGATTGCCCTAGCGTGCATGTCGAAGCCTTTAAGGTTGAGAAACGTGCTGTGGCTTCCCTTTATCTACGCTTACTGGGGCTTTCAAAGTTTCATAGCATTGTACGCTCTGTTTGAGATTGTTCTGCGAAGAAAGCGGCTGTGGCGCAAAACGGAACATTCTGGTCAGGTCACCGGCACGCCCGAAACGCGGTCGTTTTTCGTTGATTGAATACGCGCTATGAAAGATCTAGTGGAGGTAGAAAGCCCAGTTGTGGAGATGGAAGAGGGCTCACGGCTTGATTCCTAACGTAGGGGTTGCTGCGTGATGAAAAGACTGAACCTTCGCCCGCGCCTATTCATAGACGGCTTGGTTGCACGTTTTTGTGAGCTTTCAGGTGTGAAGGCTTTGAGCCTAGTCTTCTTGGCAGGCTTCCTTGTTCGTTTGGTGCCTGAGCTTTTGGCTGGTGCCGCTCCGATTGGGTTTGACACAGTCTATTACGCTGCGGTGATGAAGAGTGGCGTAATCTGGGCTAACTGGAGTTCGTTTTTCACTTCTGCTTGGCTTCTAAACGCGCTGACGGTGCCGCTTTACGGCGTTTTGCAGGTTGACCCGTTTCTGCTGTTGAAGGTTGTGGCGCCTTCGCTTTACGGTTTAAGCGTGGCTGGGGTTTACTGGCTGGGGCGCAGAATGCTGGGGTGGGATGTGAAGATGTGTTTGGTTGCTGCTGGACTTTTTGCGGTTCAGCTGGCGGCGCTTAGGATTTCTTGGGATCTGTTGCGGAACACGCTGGGTATGGGTTTGTTGCTGTTTGCTTTGCCGTTCGTGGACAAGCTTGAGTCTAAGAGGAACGTTGCGGTTTTCGCATCTCTTTCGTTGTTGACTGTTTTCGCTCATGAGTACTCTGGTGTGGCGTTGGTTGTGGTTGTGTTGGGTGTTCTTGGCTGGCGTTTGGCACAAAAGAGTTTTGGTAGGAGCGAGGCTTTGATTTTTCTCGGGTTTTTGCCGGCGTTGGCGGTTTTTTTGACTGGGATGTTTTTGCGGTTTTTCCCTATAAGATATGGGGTGGAGACGACTGCCTTTAGCACGGGTGAGGCGTACGTTGGGCGTTCTGGATTCTTTGTTAATTATTTGGCGGTTAACGATGGCGTTTTTCATTATCCCGCTTATACGGATCTGCTGATTGATGTGACGCTGCTTTTCGCCTTCTTGTATCTGTCTTATCTGTTCTTGGTTTGGAAAGGTTTCTTCAGAAACGACGTGCTGAACGTTTGGACCGGGCTGCTGTTGGTGGGTTCCTTTGGTTGTTTGATCTGGCCGTTTTTCGCTTTGGATTATTGGAGCAGGTGGATGTTTATGCTGGTTTATCCGTTTACTTTCTACGCGGTCAACGGTTTGTTCAGGCTGTTGCACGGTTCTGATGGCACGAAAGGCAAAATTGGCGGACTTGGGAAGAAAACGGTTTTCGGCGCGTTGGGCGTCACGCTGGTGCTGGGTTCTATATATCTCGCGACGCCTTTCCTGATGAACACGGGTCAGGCTGGAGTGTTCGTTCTACCTTACGTTTCTGCGCATTTTAGCTCTGCCCCTGCGGTTCCCTATCAAGACGTGAAAAGCGTATCTGAGGCGTGGACTTGGTTAAACGAAAACATGGACAGCAACTCCTGTGCGCTTGTGAATCATGTTTTCATCGAATGGAAACTGTTGTACCTTGACAAGTCGCACGTTACTATTCAGTTTTGGAACGACGGTGGCTTAGCTTTAGATGACGCCTTGGATCGTGGTTTCGGTTCTGTGTATTTTGTCTGGTGGAACACGGATATAGGCTGGTACAATGTATCGGTTCCAGACCAATTCATGCGACTGAGAGACTTCGGAAGGCTTTCAGTTTACGAGTTCAGGAGCGGCTAACGTTAATCTTGATACATAGAGTTATTTAGCAGAAACGTTTGCCTTCTCTTTTTTAATGAAGGCCTCGCTCAGTTAGAACCTTGCTATTGATTTGTGAGCCTTCTGTTTTTGCTCTCCCGTGTTTTTTCTAGCCTACCCCTACAGTTACATGTAACGTTTTTGGTA
>CAYGYP010000253.1:0-3756 GCA_964354115.1 uncultured Candidatus Bathyarchaeia archaeon
CCGGCCAAAGTGTACCACCCAAAGCCTGAGGTGACAGCCATCGCTCCAACTACACTAATGCCTAAGACGTATCCGCTAACCAAGCCGCCAGCAATGCTGCCCAAGGCAATTGAAAACGGGACGCCCAGAATTCTTAACCCAGCTTTTCTCAGCTTAACCACAGCTTCCTTGTCCGTGCCAAAAGCGAATCCCATTGTAAACAGCAGTAAAATAAGCGAGAAATCAAACAAGTAGGCCGAAACCCAGCTGTTGTTAATGAGATTCACGTAGTTGTTGTTCAAGTAGCCTGCAACGCCCCCCAGACCAAGCGTAGCCAAGATGTATTTTATCATTTTAGCTTCACCATTTTCTGAAAAACCTTCAAAAAGACCACACTGAAAAACATGGCCAACCCAACCATGACGAGGGCGTTTAAGCCGATTTTGGGCATGGACTGCAACAATTCATTGCTCGATCCAATCGAAAAACCCATCGAAAAAATCAGAACAATAATGGCTCCAAAAGATATTTTTCCAAGGTCTATGCGCTTCCTATTCCGTAACAGGAATCCAACCATTATCCCTGCAATCAACGGAACAATAACGTTCAACACTGCGCAGCACCTCATAGGCTCAGTCTGAAATCAGACATCATCACTATTTAAGGTCAACTCAACCATGTTCAGGGCTGCTTTCAAAACACGTTCTCCCACATGATTCTGCGGACTATCTAAAAGCTTGCTACCGCCCTTGCTCTTCAAGGGGCCTTAGGCTCTGGAATCAACAAGGCTTTTCCAGTATCGCAAAATCTAAAGGCTAGTGAGCTAGAAAGGGGTTGAAGGCAAGGCTTAAGCTTCTTCGAAGAATTCCTCTGCTTTCGGCGGTGTCGGGCTTAGTCCTCGGCGTTCACGTATCTGCTTTATGATTTCTGCTTGCATTTGTTCTGGCACTACGGACCATCGGCTGAACTGTGTCGCCCAGAAGGCTCGGCCCTGAGTGGATGATCGTAATTCTTCTGCAAGTCCGAATGATTCGGAAACGGGCATTTCAGCTTTGACGACAATCATTTCTTCCTCGTTAATCATGTCCAGAATCTTGCCCCTGCGTTTCTGCACTATTGCTATGACGTTGCTCACGAACTCGTTTGGGACTTTGCATTCAAAGCTTATGAGTGGCTCAAGAAGCTTCGGATCGCTCAAGAGAAATGAGCACCAGATTGGACGCCAAGTCATAGGCAATATTTGCGCTGGCCCTCTGTGGACTGGGTCTTCGTGGACTGTAACGTCTTCCAAGTTCACTTTCAACCCGTAGGCTGGCTCCTTGGCCAAGACTGAAGTGAATACGGCTTCTCGGAAGCCAGATTTTACGTGATCCATTATTTCGTCAACGTATTGTCTTCCCTTTATCCTGTTCACCAGTAGGTTGTTGCCCTCGATTGCAACGACGCTACGTGCGTCCTCAGTTGACCAGCCGAATCCTTTGAGGACCTTCTGTCTCTCGTCACGAGTCTGCATTTCCGAAATCTTTCCTGACCTTATTGCCTCAATGATGTCGTCAGGCAGCTTCTCGATGATAACCCAGAGCTTGTTATGCTTGTTTGGGCTCTTACCCATGATCGCCGGGCCTTTATAGTCGTGGCTTATTGTCTCGCGATAAATCACGATGGGCTTGCTGGTTTTCACTTTCAGGCCGGCTTCCTGCATCCTGTAAGCAGTGATCTCAAGGTGTAACTCACCCATACCACTCAGCAGGTATTCACCGCTCTCCTTATTGATTAGGAAGTGCAAGTTCGGATCTTCAGTCGTCAGCTTGTGCATAACCTTGTCGAAAAGAGGCAAATCCTTAACGTCAGCAGGCTCAACTGCCACCGTCACTACAGGGTCAGAAACATATTTCAGGCCTTCAAACGCGTGCGTCTGCACGCCTACCTCTGCTACCGTCTCGCCCACGTGGATTGATGGCAACCCTGACATTGCAGCGATGTTCCCAGCTGGAACTTGGTCAATGATCTCTCGATCCGCCGCCATGCTCATGTAGACTTGTTGAATCGTTCCTTTCTGATGGCTACTAATGAGGTCAACGAGCTTTCCTTTCTCAACTGTTCCGCTGAAAACGCGGCCAATGGCGACGAGGCCGCTGTGTGGATCCACCTCAATCGTTGTTACACACATCAGAAGCGGACCTTTCGGGTCAACTTTCGCCATTGACTTGCCCACTTCGCTGTTCGGGTCACCAGGCCAAATCTGGCCCTGTCGGTAAGGTTGTGCCTGATACGGGTTGGGCAATTGTTCAACGAACATGTCCAGTATAGGCTCATGCAGTGGAGCCTTCTTGCTAAGAGCGTCGACCTTTCTTCCGACATCCTCATACTCTCCTGTGTATGAATCAACAATTTCCTTAAACGTAACGCCTTTCGCCCTCATATGTGTCAAGTTAAGGCCCCACTTGTGAAGCGCAGAACCAAAGGCCACACGTCCATCCTCAACCGTAACCTGCCAATCCTTCTTATGCTCAGGTGGCGCATACTTTTCGATAAGGTTGTTTATTCTCAGAATTACCTTGGCAAACTTGCGCTGAATCTCCTCTGGAGTCAGCTTTATCTCCTTAATAAGCCTGTCAACCTTGTTTATGAAAAGAATGGGTTTAACCCTTTCGCGGAGGGCCTGCATCAGAACTGTTTCTGTCTGCGTCATGGGGCCTTCAACAGCGTCTACAACCACAAGCGCACCGTCAACGGCACGAAGGCTACGCGTGACTGCCCCGCTGAAGTCAATGTGCCCAGGGGTGTCAATCAAGTTTATGAGGTAATCCCTATCCTTGAAGGAGTGGACCAAGCTTATGTTTGAAGCAAAAACCGTCATCTGCCTCTTCTGCTCAAGTTCCCAGGAATCCAGAAACAGTTTCTGACCAGCCGTCTTCTCGCTAATTATGCCTGCAGCAGCCAGAAGGCTGTCTGAAAGCGTGGTCTTGCCATGATCAACATGAGCTATGATGCTAGTGTTTCGCACTATTTCAGGACTATTCATCAGCTTAACAATTTCGTCAACTTGCCTATACCGTCCCATAATCAAGCCTTCCTCAGCGTAGCGCGAAATCCACAAATATACATGGTGTCTGCGACTCTATGCAACATTTCAATTTCAACTGCCCAAAGGCGAGCTACATGGAAATGAAAAATGCGACCTATTAACTTTTTGCCGAGTGTTCTAAGAATATGTGTCCATGACTTGAGCCTTCAGCGATATCATTCGCAGAGCGTCTTACTAGATTGCCAAGCCAAACCGCTTAAGATGGACCAACATCAAGGCATTTATGATAATCTTCGTTTTGGAAGCAGAAAAACCTCTTCTGACTATTGTGAAGCGGGCGGTGTTGGCGGCAGAGGCGGTGGTGGTGGAAGCTGGGATGCCTGTGGCGCGGGTGGCCTTTCTTGGAGGTCCGGAGCACCTCGCATTATGAAGCCAGCTGCTATCCTCACGACTGCTGCGACCAAAAGTAAGTAGGCTCCGATGCCGAAGCCCCAGTTGACTGTTGTAAAACCAACGACAGGAAAGTCCTGCGTTGCCACCCCTTGAACCGGGTTGCCTGCGATTGTTCGAACCATCGTATCCAGTTGGGGCGGAATGCTCTGCCCAGGCGCAAGTGATGACGCCCAAGGCAGAAAACCTTGTAGCATCATTATGAACACAAATATCAAGATAAACGGCAAAAGCGAGACGATTGCCCCTAAGATGAACTTCAATCCAAGACTCTTGCCGCTCTTAACCCCTATCACATC
>CAYGYP010000254.1:0-3754 GCA_964354115.1 uncultured Candidatus Bathyarchaeia archaeon
TGATTCGGCAGTGCAAAGCCGCTGGTGTGGACTGCTTCGTCAAGCAGTTGGGATCGAATGCTGTGGATAGTCGCGCAAACTCACCATCGGGACTCAGCGCCCCGTATTCCTCTACCGTGCGTTCGATTGCTGGATTTCCGGTTGGATTTCGCCTCAAAGACCGCAAGGGCGCCGACATGTCGGAGTGGCCAGAGGATTTGAGGATTCGCGAGCTGCCGTGGCGTCAACAGAAATAGAGAAAATATGTTCGACTGGACTCAATACAATGGAAATCTGAAGTGGCTTCCCGAACGCACAATCTACTTGGTGCGCTATTGAGGCAGATCTGTCGCGCCGCGACTTCACCATGAACGCGATTGCATTCAATCCAGTGACTGGTGAATTATGCGACCCGTTTGGCGGCCAGAATGATATTCGGCAGAGAGTCATCGGAGCGGTCGGAAATGCTGAGATGCGCTTTCGAGAGGATGGCCTACGCATGCTGCGAGCCTGTCGGTTTGCGGCGACTCTAGGATTTGAACTCGCCCCAGGAACAGCTCTAGCTATCACGGATCGGATCCCGTTCACCGTTGCCGAAGAACGCATTTGCGACGAATGGCGCAAAGCTCTGATGGCGGACAAGCCATCGACTTTCTTTCAGGTCATGGCAGAGACCGGACTGCTTGAGCGCATCGTGCCCGAGATGTTGCCGATGATTGGCTGCTCGCAGAACCGCTATCACGAATTTGATGTCTGGAACCACACGCTGGCGGTTCTCGATGCCTGCCCAGCGGAATTGACGCTACGCCTAGCCGCGGTCTTCCACGACATCGCCAAGCCGCAAACGAAGGGCGCTCACCCGACAACAGGCGAAGCGACGTTCTACGAGCACGAGAAGGTTGGCGTTGGCATCGCTAGCGAACTTCTGGAACGCCTGCGATTTTCGAATGACGAGCGGCTCTCGGTGATGCACTTCGTTCGCCACCATTTGGTCCAGTATGAATCGAGTTGGAGCGCATCGACGATTCGTCGATGGGTGCGGCGAGTTGGATCCGAATACGTCAAGCCCCTGCTGCAACTGGCCCGAGCCGACATCGTTGGCAAAGGCAACGCAACGGTAGAACTAAATACTGAAGCGCTGGACGAACTTGAGCAGCGAATTGGTCAGATGACGATTCGCGAACCCATCGTCACCAGCACGACGCAACTGGCCCTCTCGGGTCGAGACGTCATGGACGCGCTCGGAATCGGACCTGGCCCAGCCGTGGGCGATAAGCTCCGCGAGCTGCTAGAATTGGTCACCGACGATCCGGAACTCAACACACGGGAGCACCTCCTTGCCACGATCGCGAGTCAACCCAAATCAACATCGACTTGACGAATCGCCCGATAGGCCGCACAATGGCCATGTGACCTACCCCAACTGAGCGCCTCCGGGCGCAGGACGTGCCCCATGGACCAGACCCGACTTCCGCCGCAGATTGACCCAGCTGACCTCGAGGACGAGGTATTTGCCGATTACCTGCGCGACAATGGGCTGAGAGACGCCGATCGGCACCGGGACGCTACGCTGTGCCTCGACGAGCTGCAGAGGCAGGAGAGGGCGGCGTGAGGCTAGCATTCCGACCGCGAGATACTCGGCTGCAGAAGATCACGCTGATTCGCCAGTGGCTTCTGCACGCCGCCGGGGAGTTGACGATCCATCCGGAATGTTGCGTCACAGCTTTCTGGGCTGATCCATCCGGGGCGCTCCAGATTTGGGCTGAGGACGGTGACCCGCACGGAGAGCTAGACCTGCTCAGGAGCGGGGCCGTTAGATTTCCGCGGTCGCTTCGGCGCAGGTGGCTGGATGCGCTCGCGGGTAGTGGTCCATCCCATCTCTCGTGACACAGCCCGACGCGGCACGGAGATTGCTGGGTGGTAGGCATGGCAAATCAACTTGCGGCCCTGCGGGGCCAATACCTGTGTGACGAGACCGCACTGATTCGGGAGGCGCTCGAGGCCCGAGATGGTTCGCTGCGGGGCGCGGCAGCGGAACTCGGGTGCCCGATAGCCTCCCTCGTCCGGGCCCTAGCTCGGCACCCGCAGCTCACCGGGGCCGCCAGGAGCCGGGAGCAATACTGTGCCCAACCGCGCACACCGGTTCGCGCCCCCGCGAATAAGTGTTCGCGGTCGCGCACTAAAACGGGTGGCGGTGTTCGCACCAGCAAACAGTCAGGCTCGACGGCCAAGCCAAAAGCAAGGCAAAGTGCACAGTGTGCGCGATAGCAAACACTTGGCATACCGGTTGCAATGCACCAATCATGACCGCGACAACCGAAATCAAGAGCAGCGGGCACCTGGCTTTCTCGTGCGACTGCGAATTCTACGAAATCGACGGCGGGGTCGCGGCAGTGGGAGACCAAGACAATGACCAAATCCGAAGCAAAAAAGATCCTGAAGTCCGCAAAAGAAGACGACCCCGAGCTGGCCGAAATTGCAGGCGAGCTATTCGCGGCGCTGTACGGGCGCTCCGCTGACGCTGACGACGGCGATGCTGGTCAGGTGCTGTCCCTGTGTTACGCCGCGCTCTGATCTCGACCTCCGCATTCGGGGCCTTCGATCGAGGGCCTCGCAGCGGGTGCCGATTTGGCCCCGGGAAAGACAGTTACCATTATGACCACTACCATTTTTGTCAAAATCTCAGCAGCCGACGCAGTCAAATCCGCATGCGAGTGCGGGCAGCGCGCAATCAATGTGGACCTCTCGACGTGGACTCCCGACGAGCGCGAGTGGCTCGCCGGAAAAGTGAAGGACGATCAGGGGGCGCGACTCGACCGCAGCATCGCTCCGCCCACCCCCGAACGATTGCACGAGTGGGTGCAGCAGCAGCTCGCGGCGGCGGCTGCGGAACGCGCTGCTACCGAGACCGAGCGCGTGAGATTTGCTCAGCAGTCGGAGGACGACGTTGTGGCAATGCGTACTTACATAAACACGCTCACAACGGCACCGTTGCAGGAAAAATGGGACACCTACGGCGTGACGGGCAACAGCGTTAGGCGCGCCTCGGCTGCTCTGGATGCCCTCGGAATCCAGCACTGGAACGAATACGTGACTCCGTATTCGATCGGGCGCGGCGATGAGTGGGACGCGAAGTTGGCGGCGGACAAAGCTGTGCGCGAGGCAAAAGAGGCCGAAGATGAAGCGGAGCGCAAAGTGAAATGCGCGCGAGCAGAAGCTGAATTCTCGGCACGCGTTGCGGCAGTTCCCGCGGTATTGCGCGAGAAATTCGAAGCGGGCTTTGCGACTCGCGACGAAATCGATTATGCCTATCTCGCGATCGCGCTCGAAGAGCTAGGGCTGCAGCATGACGATACGAGCAAGGAAGAGAAGATCACCACACTGAGCGACGAGGAATTTGCGGCACTCAAGGAAGCGCGCGCAAGATTTCCTGAGTTTGCGGTCGAGCCCATGCTCGTGTGGAGTTATCGCAAATCCAATGATGACGACGACGACAGCGTCATCGATAGAGACGGAGACGTCAAGGTCGAAGAGCGGATCATCCAGGTCATAATCGAGCGACACGGACTGATGATTCTCGGCAAAATCCCGATGCCAACTGAGTAACAGCCACTCCGTTCCCCCAGCCCGAACCCGAGTTAAGTCGGGGCGGGCTTTTGGGGTGTGAATACTCTCTACGTGTCAGTCCGCAAAATGAAGCTCGGTCGCGGCGGAATGGTCACTGGACTCTGGGGTGAACACGGATATCCAGCATGGGATGACGTGCCGTGCGAAG
>CAYGYP010000255.1:0-2572 GCA_964354115.1 uncultured Candidatus Bathyarchaeia archaeon
GAAAGCACACAGAAACCCTGCGTAGAACTGGCGCAGGGAAAGATGGAACCCTCCCAGACTCAGATCGGACACTGCAAGCTTCAGATCAGTGTTCCTTATTAGCATTGCTTTGGTCAGGTTGTAACCGTGCAGACTAGTTCAGTAATAACCTTGGCAATTGTTGCCTGCATATTCTTCTTTACAAGCAGCCTTTCAGGCAGCTTTCTCACAGTATACTATAACAAAGAGTTGGGCCTAAGCATACCCGTGATTATTGAAATCCTGCTCTTTACTTTTCCACTAATAGGCTTGCTTCCGATCGTACTGCTGAGAAACGTCAAGAGCTTTGAGAGAATACTCAGCTTCGGGATTTTCTTCACGCTTCTCTTCTACGTGATTCTAAACCTGGTAAGAAGCCCTGTGATCGTAGGGTTGCTATACGGGTTGAGCCAGGCAACTTTCTGGCCAAGCTACAATCTTCTCCAGTTCCGCTTAGCTGGATCTCACACGCGTGCTAGAGTCGTCGGCCTCTTCACCTCGATAATTCCATCGCTGACGGGCATCGCCGGCCCAGCCGTCGGAGGCTTCATCATAGAGAACGTGGGATTCAGCATGTTGTTCGTCACTTCAGCCATGCTTTATATTGTCTCGCTTGCCCTTTCCTTGCGCATACATTTTCAGCCTGAAGTCTGCAAATTCTCAATTCCGAGAACCAAGACTTTCGCCATATTTTTCGGCACATTCATTCTTCGCGGTCTGTCAGAAGCCTATTGGCTCGCTTATCCTCTTTTTGTTCTCAGCGTCTCAGGAACGGTTTTCAACATGGGGGTTGTCCTGACTCTCAGCGCAGTCATAGTCTGCGCGGTCACATTCTTGGTCAACTGGGTTTCAGACGTGAAGAGAATGCGCGTGAGCTTTGCCGTCATAGGAGCATTACTGAACGCTTCATGGTTCTTCGCGTTGCCATATGTGTCAACGACATACGAAATCGTGGCGTTATCCCTGCTTTCCGGCTTGGCCTCCGCCTTCAGCATATCATGGTTTGCCCACTACGGCGACTCTTTTAGCAAAGAGTACTACGCAAGCATCCTAGTTTTAATGGAGACTGGACTGATGATCGGCAGAATGGGAAATCTTGCGCCAACCTACGTTCTTCTAGGCAGGGCTGATTATGCAAGCTATTTCAATCTCTTGGCGCTGATTTTGCTCCTTTCAGTTCCATTGTATGTTGCGGCAAAAAGGGAAAAATGGGCATCCTAAAATACAAGTCTATCATTTAGTCCGTCATAACCTACTCTGGACTGATGCAAGTATGGATGCTCAAGAAGCTGCGAGAAACGCGCTTGGTTGTGTTTTGGAAGCAGAAAAGGGTGAAAGCGTGGTTGTTTTTTGCGACGACGAGAAGATGGACATAGGCGAAGCATTTGTGGCTGGCGCCTTAGGCCTAGGTCTTCAAACACGCTTAACTCCACTCAAGACAGATCCAGAAACCTTTCGAAAAGAGATTCCGAAACAGATTACAGAAATTCTAAAACACCCGCCAGACATCTACATCAACCTTTTTCGTGGGGCTCGCGAAGAGGCGCCATTTCGCATAGAACTGATTAAACTCGAGACCAGAGGACGCAAGGCACGGTTGGGACACTGTCCAGGTGTGACGATGGACATGCTCACCGAAGGAGCTCTTGCTCTTACTGCAGAAGGACACAGACAAATGCAGGCTTTTGCGAGAAAACTCATGCAAAAACTGGACCAAGCAGTCAAGATTGAGATAACAAATCCCGTCGGCACAAACATATCACTAAGCGTTGAAGGAAGATCCTTCTTCACAGACACTATAATTGATAGAAAAACCATGAAATGGATGAATCTTCCAACAGGTGAAGTTCTCGTCGCTCCCGTGGAGAATTCTGCTGAAGGCGAATTGATTTGCGACCTAGCAATAGGAGGAATTGGGCCAATAGAGACTCCTGTAAAATTGACTGTGCAAAACGGAAAAGTGCAAGACACGTCCTCAAAAAACCCTCAGATCCTAAGAAATGTCAGAGACTCGCTGAACACGGACGACCGCTCAAGTACAATAGGAGAATTTGCCTTTGGCATAAACCTGAAAGCAAGATTCGTTGATGAATTCCTCGAAGCTGAGAAGCTGTTCGGCACAATTCACATAGCCTTCGGCAACAATTCAGACTTCCCCGGGGGCCAGAACCCTTCCAAGAACCACTTGGACCTACTGATATCAAAACCATCAGTCAAAGCGTCCACCAAGGACGGATCCAGCTTCGATGTTCTCGTAGATGGCACTTTTTCTCACGTGTGACCCGCTTAAATGTTTAAACGGCTGAGCATTAGACTTGATTGAAAGAGGCCTGAAAATCATGGCTGAGAAGACTGAGGAAAAATTGCCGATATCAGACTTCTACAAAGTGATCGACTACGTCACAGTTTTCAAGAGTCAAAAATGGTGGGAAGCAATAGTCGTCTTCGAGTACGGTGGAAGACGCGCAATCGGTCTTTATCTCTGGCAGAAAAGAGCAGACGTTTGGAAAAGGAAACACAAGTTCAACATCAGGAACGCAGAAGAGTGGAACAA
>CAYGYP010000255.1:2672-3746 GCA_964354115.1 uncultured Candidatus Bathyarchaeia archaeon
TTCTAGCTAGTACGTGTATTTGTCTCCGCCAGATAGTGCACGTTCCAATGCCATGTTGAAGTTGATCATTCCCTCGCTTGTCCTAGCTGAAACAGGAAGCAGCGGAAACTTCAGACCAAGCCTGAGGATTGCCTGTGCCATGCCCTGGCTCAGCAGACGTTTTGTTCCCTCAAGCTTCTGTTCAATTGCGTCTTCCAGAGCCGCTTGATTCGTCGACCAATTCACGATTTCATTAACTTGCTCTTTTGGAAGCAAGTCGCATTTCGACACGAGGTGGATTTGAGGTAGAAGGAAACGGTTGTACACTGCGGCTGACAGGAAGAGGTTCGAGACATAGTTGAGCGGGTTGACCGAGAAAACTGAGTCAAACAAGTAGACCATGGCCTTGTTTTCCTTCGTGAGCTCAGTCGTGATGTAGGGCCCACTTGCCCTGAAAGCAAACAGCTCCATTTGCCCCGAAGTGTCAACCAGAACGATGTCCGATTGCAGCTCTTCAATCTCCCGCGAAATCTCCTCAATCCTATCTGCGACCAAATCAGAAGCCATAACTAGTGCACCGTTTGGTCCCAATTGATGTTCTTCCATAAGATTCTCAACATCAACATAATTGCGAACATCCACATCAGGTGAATACGGAAGTGTTAACACTCCGGGATCGAGATTTACTATTGAAACATCTTGTTTTGACATTTTCAGCCATTCGCCGAAGGCTGCCGTAAGCAGAGACTTACCTGCCCCAGCGGTCCCAATAACGAAAACTATGAACATGCCCCAACCATCCTCGGCTAATTAGACAGTCGTTTGTGTTATCAAGCCACGGTTCCTCAGTAAAAGCTTTCTTCTGTCAGCACGACAAGAACCGCCACGGTTAATGATCAGCTAGCCCGTGCGTTTGAGTATCAAATGAATTTTCTGTTGGGGTCTCAAAGGTGAGCCCAAAACAGCATTCTCAACCGCTTCATACCCAGCATACCATCGCTACTGCTTTCCCCTTGGGATTCTGACCTTTCCACCGTTTTTCTCTATGAGTTCTGACAGTTGGATGATGGCCTCACCTAAACGGCTCTTACCCGT
>CAYGYP010000256.1:0-3734 GCA_964354115.1 uncultured Candidatus Bathyarchaeia archaeon
CGGTGCGCCGCACACCTGCCCTGGCGGGCGGTGCCAGGGGGTGCAGGTGTCGCGATCGCTGTGGGATGCTGCATGAGGGACGGGGGTGGGGGTTCGACGGATGGAAGCAGGGCCGCCCTCAGAGAGGGAAGGGCTGCTCTCGTTGTCTCACATCTGTCCGAACCTGCTCAGGCCCCGCCTGCCGACGGCGCATGCCGCGACTTGCCGCACCCGGTCGTCGGGGGGTCGCGCCCAACGACCCCTCCTCGTTTGCGCCGCGGCTAAGCCGGCGACGGCTGGAGGGAAGGTTCGCTCTCCCTCTGGAAGACGGTCAGGCTGATGCGGCTGAGCAGCGTCATTGTGGCGAGCAGTCCGAGGGCCTCGATCAAGAAGACGCTGGCGTAGGCCGCGACTTCGGTTCCCCAGAGGCGCAGAGCGAGGGCGAAAAGCAGCCCGCCGCCCACGGAGGCGAAGCCGTTGCCGAGGGCCTGTGCCAGCGTCCAGGCTCCCATGTACAGGCCGGTCAACCGTCGGACCGCCATGCCCATCATGAGGGCCAGTCCGCCAACGTTGAACAGGCCCATGCCGAGCCCCATCAGCAAGATGGCCGGCGCCAGCCAGCCCGCACGTTCCCTCCACCCGGCCGCGGCCAGCATGGCGAAAGCGATCGAGGCCAGGAGCAGCCCCAGGCCAGCCGTTACCTTGTTGCCGAGGCGCCTTGCCAGCCAGGCTCCGGCCAGCGCCATTCCGGCAAGCACGCCGACCATCTGGTAGGCGTTGAAGAGCGTGGTGGCGCGGATGTCCAGGCCAAACACATCCCCGCCATAGGGTTCGAGCACGACCTGCTGCAGGAACAGGAAGAGGATGCCGGACATCAGGAAGATGAAGAACCGCCGGGCCTGTCCTGCCTGCCGCAACTGTTGCCAGGCGCGGGAGAGCGAGATGGCCTCGGACGCCGACCCGGCTATCCCCGGGCGCTCCTGCCTGACCACGGCCGTCAGGGTCAGGATCGCCACCAGAATGGCAACGGCCAGGAACAGGCGAACCAGCCGCTCCGGCGTGTAGACGTCGAGGATCCATACGCCAAGGAACACGCCAGCCAGGATCCCGAGCATCATCATCGACCACACGATGGAGACCGCCCTGGGACGGTGCAACTCCTCCGTCAGGTCTGCAAGCAGCGAGAGGTAAGCCGTGCCCGCCGTGTAGATCCCGAACCCGAAGGCGAGGAAGACTGTCGCCGCCAACAAGGCGGAAACCAGCGACCCCGCCTGTGCCCCCATCCTCAGTGCACTGAACGGGGCTGCGACGGTCGCCAGGATGGTCAGAGCCGTGCCGGCCAGGACATACGGTGTTCGCTGGTAGCCGAGGACGGGGCGGGAGTCGGAACGATGGCCATAAGGGATCGCCACCAGGGCGGCGAAGTAGTGGATCCCGATGACAAGGCCGATCAGGCCGAGCGGCAGCCCCATCTCGACCTTCATCACACGATTCAGGATACCGAGAACCAGGATGGAAAGGATGCCGGCAGCCAATTGCCTTAGACCGAGTCGAAGGACGCGGGCAGTGCTCAAGATAGCTCCCCTTGGGGCTGGCCCAAGCCCGATGGCGGACGGGCCGAAGCTCTTGTACCACGACTGAACCCAAGGCGGGATTAGGCGTGGATGAATACGCTAACGGAGTCGCATTCAACCCGGCGATGAGATCGGCAGGGAACCGGCAAGGAGCCCGAGGCATCCTCCCCGGGCTCCTTGATCCCGCCGTCTTCCAGCGTGGTGGAGGCGCTCCTGGATTAGACCTCCATCGGTGTCGGCACCTCGGGCAACCGGCTCATCGCCTGGGCAATCTGCTCCTGCGGGTAGCTGTAGTCCTCGAGATCTCCCTGCAGGTACGACTCGTACGCAGCCAGGTCGAAGTATCCGTGGCCGGAGAGATTGAAGGCTATGACGCGTTTCACGCCCTCCGCCTTGCAGCGGAGCGCCTCGTCGATCGCGCTCCGAATGGCATGGGCGGATTCGGGTGCCGGGATGATCCCCTCGGCCCGGGCGAACTGCACAGCAGCGGCAAAGGTCGCCACTTGCGGCACGGCGACGGCGCCAATCGTTCCATGGTCATACAGTGCGCAGATGTGCGGAGCCATTCCGTGGTAGCGAAGCCCGCCGGCGTGGATCCCTGGCGGGACGAACGTGTGACCGAGCGTGTGCATCTTGACGATCGGTGCCATCTCCGCCGTGTCGCCGAAATCGAAGGTGTAGCGGCCGCGGGTCAACGTGGGGCAGGCAGTCGGCTCGACCGCCAGGATGCGCGTCCGTGTGCCATCGATCAGGTCCTTGTGAATGAAGGGGAAGGCAAACCCGGCGAAGTTGCTCCCACCGCCGACGCAACCGATCACCACGTCCGGGGATTCGCCTGCCAGCTCGAACTGCTGGAGCGCCTCGAGGCCGATCACGCTCTGGTGCATCAAGACCGGCCCAAGCACCGAGCCAAGCGAGTACTTGTGTCTGCCCTGCGACGTGACCGCGGCCTCGACTGCCTCGGAAATGGCAATTCCGAGCGAGCCCGGGCTACCAGGATCTTCGGCCAGGACCTTTCGGCCGAAAGCTGTCTGGTCGGAGGGACTGGCGGCGACCGTGGCGCCGTACGTCTCCATGATCACCCGCCGGTAGGGTTTCTGCTCATACGAGACCCGAACCATGAACACCTGGCATTCCAGGTCAAAGAAACTGCAGGCCATGGCCAGCGCCGTGCCCCACTGGCCGGCACCGGTCTCCGTTGTCAGGCCCTTCGTCCCTTCCTGCTTCACATAGAACGCCTGCGGGACGGCGGTGTTGGCCTTGTGCGACCCCACGGGCGAGGCGCCTTCGTACTTGTAGTAGATGTGAGCAGGCGTGTCGAGAGCCTTTTCCAGGCGGCGGGCTCGGATGAGAGGCGTCGGGCGCCAAAGCCTGTAAATCTGGCGCACGGGCTCCGGGATCTCGATCCAGCGCTCCATGCTGACCGCCTCCTGGATAAACTGCATTGGAAAGAGCGCCGAAAGGAACTCGGGGGTCACCGGTTCCTTCGTCTGCGGATGCAGGACCGGCCCGGGGCTGACCGGCATGTCCGGATTGATGTTGTACCAGGCCTTCGGGATCGCCTCCTCGTCCAGCAGGTACTTCGTCGACTCGGTCATTGCTGCTCCCTCCCATATCGGCTGTTTGCCGGAATGTAAACGCTCGTCCCCGAACAGGGACGAGCGCAAAGCCCGTGGTGCCACCCTGGTTAGGCTGATGAACAAGCGATCCCCGACGATGTGCGCGGGGACCTGCCAGCCTCACTCGTCTCGGGCACGGCGGCTGCGAGCGCCGCGATGCCCTGGGCCAGGATAACGGAGGCCATTCCGGCGAAAGCTACTTTGCCTTGCGGCGGTTCACTCTGCGGCTCAGAGGTCCATTCGGTGCCTGCGTGCCTGCGGGGCTTGCACCCGGGCCCCGCTCGCTGGTAGGACGCTGCGGCACGTACTCGTCCTCGTCATCGCCTTGACTTCTCAATTGCAGACAATATAGGTCTGTATTCGGTCGCTGTCAAGCCCCGATGTTGGCGCCCCCTTGGAGGTTGCGAAGAAGCCCTGCGCCCACCTCACCCCCCGGCCCCCTCGCCGCCGACAGCACGTACCGATACGAAGAACCGTGGCGGAAAGGGGGCGGAGGATTTGGTGGGTGGGGCTGTCCAAGAAGGTTGCTTGGGCAGCCCTTGTCCTTGCCTTACTGGGTGGG
>CAYGYP010000257.1:0-3720 GCA_964354115.1 uncultured Candidatus Bathyarchaeia archaeon
ATATTTTCCTTCAGCGATTCTTGGCCCCTTCTATTCACCTTTAGTCGAATTTAGCAATACACATGCAAGCGTTTCTCATGAGGTGGATTTTGTCCACTTTTCGTTGTCCATTTGGGCATTCACATTGAACCTCAGCAGGTCCATGACGTCGGTTTTCCACTGCTCTGGTGAAGCATGAATAACTCTTCCAATGTATAGGTCACGCAGCAGTCTAAGCGATGGGAGTTTTTGTGCAGCCACGTTGTACCTGTAGTAGGCTGGTTCTTCAAGTTTTTCGTTTGGGAGGTATACAGGTTCTCGCCTGAAGTTTATGTCGATCATGCAGCGGTTTATTTTTTTGAGGAGCTTGTCTGTTATTTCGTCGAGCCTTTCAATTGTTCCGCAGGTTGGGTAATCTTTTCGACTGGTTATTCGGAAGAAGTAGGTCGCTTTTCCAGTGGTTTCTTCGCCTGTTGTTTCTGCCGCCTCCATGGCTACGGCGTTTCCGTATTCTTTTTGGGCGTTGCCGTAGATGGGCATTAGGAACCAGATGTACTCGCCGGTTAAGTCGCCCATCAGGCCTCTCTTGAAGCCTATGCTGATTTCCTCCTGGCGAGCTAAGCCTTTGAGAAAACTGTAATATTCGTTAAGTCCCATGTCTGTGATTTTCTTCTCGAGAGAAGTCCAGACTTTTGGGTTTATGCGTTCAATGTCAGAGCGTCTGGCGGCTCTTCCTTCTCGCATAATGCCCGCAATTCTTCTGAGGGAGATTGGGTCTATTCCCGGACACAGTTCGGTAAGCGCCGAGGCTGCCTTGTTCTGAAGCGCGTTGTAAGCGTCGGAAAGCGCTTTGCGGAAAGCGTCAAATTCCAAGCCCAGTTTGGAGATTTGCAGCTGTTCTCCCAGCTCTGTGCCTATTTTGATGCTGTAGTCTTCTTCTTTGACGTTGGCGATGTCGCTGTAGGGTATCCTCAGCACTTCGCTATTTTCGGGAATCACGCCCAGGCCTGTTTCGTAAATCCGGAGTTTGCCGACGTCTCTTTGCTTTTCTTTTCCAGTTTCGTCGAAATAGACGAACTCCATTTCAACGTCAGGTTTTTTCGCCGTCTCATTCATCAGCAAGTCTTTCAGTATAACTTCGTTTCTGAGACCGATTAGGTTTCGGAGAAAATCTTCGTAGCAGTAGCCCAAGTCGAAAAGGACAAACTTCTGCTTTGAAGACAAATGCAGAGTGATTCGGTAATTTTCCGCTTCCACGGTCGTGATTTGTCTGAGGTGAAACGGCAAGATGTCGCCAAATTTTGGAAACAGAGTAACGTAGGCTTGGTCTATCGCCGCCTCGCATTCGCCGGTGGCTAATTTGGCGTCGTTTTCGTCCAGCATGTCATAGCTCATGGAACATTGAATGACTATTTTCCTTGCTTCTTCTGCGTTTTCCACAGGGGATACCTTTACGCCTTTGGTCTAAGTTTTAAAAATAGGGAATATGAGACTTTTAGGCGAGTTTGGCTCCGCACTCACCGCAGAATCTGACACCCGGAGTGTTCTGCGCCCCGCATTTGGGACATTTGACCATACCCAGTGGAGCGCCACAGTTGTTGCAGAATTTGCCTGCACCTGCGGGTTTTCCGCACTGTGGACATATGGTTTGAGTGGCTTTAATTTCGCCGGTGAAGATTTGGGTTTCCTCTGCTTTTTTCCATATCTGCTCTTTTCTTTCACTTGCCCTTGCAGCCGCGATTTCTGTGGCGGCTCTCGGTGCGTCAGTAACGCACAGGCCATCTTCGTCGTTCCAGCAGGTGTCGTCTACCCAGCTCATGCATTTGGGGCATTTGTGAAAGTGACCCATGGCTTCATTTTGAGCCAGCTTGAAGACTTCCTCATGTTCCTTGTGCCACTCTGGAGACATCCCTTGGTACCTTTCCGCGATTACGTCTGTGCCGCTTTCAACGCCGTACCCTCCTCCTCTTCCGGTCATGGATGAGGCGATGGATGCGGCTCTGCCTAATCCTCGGAGGAAACCGGCTTTTTTGTAAGTTTTTGAGGCAACGAAATTGGTTTTGTAGCCGTCCGAGCAGTTATCGCAGAAAAATGTGAATTGAAAACCTGCTTCGGTGCTGTTGTCGGCGTAGTTTTTCGTGAATGGAATGAAAGGCATTTTTTTCCTCCTTTTTCTGTAGAAATAAGAAGTCTCTGAGTATAAGAGGTTTATGTTACTGTTTTGGATGCGAACGGTAAAAGTATATTACCGCTGAGCCATAAACAAGTCAAGTAGGTGATGTCTCATGTCGAGCTACGAGAAACCGTGTAAGTATTGTGGTCGATTGGTGCCGCCGAACGCGAATATTTGTCCATTCTGCGGTAAAGTAAATCCGCTGTATTGGAGATGCCCCAAATGCCGTGCATTGATTCAGCCTGGCTGGATGCGCTGCAGTAGCTGCGGGCTTTCACTTCAAATCAACTGCCCTAAATGCGGCAAGCCAACGTGGTTTGGCGATTATTGCCAGAACTGCGGTAGCCAATTGGTGGTCGAGTGCAAAAAGTGCCATACTGTTCAACCACCCATAAGTGACAAGTGCGTTAAATGTGGACGACCATTGCAGCCAAAAGTATAGGCTAAGCAGAAAAAGTATTATGTGAAGGACTTTCAATTCCTCGTTTTAACGTGCCATTCCTGAAATTGCACTTTTGACCTGATGTGTTGGATTTTGAAAGGGTTCGAATGGTACTTCTTAGGTTTGGCCTTGGGAATAACCCAGATAGGATGACTTGGGTTCTTCCTTCTGCATCCTCTGGTTACGGCTTTGGGGTTTGTGCCGCTGACGCCTTCGGGCATAGGCTTCCAAGAAGGCGCCATAGTAGGCGTCTTAATACTGCTGGGCATGAGCACGCCACAGGCTTTGGCTTTCGCGTTACTTTCCCGAGTCTTGTTAATTGTTGAGGACCTTGCCGGTGTGCCTCAAATCGCAAAGTCAACCTTGAGCTTAGTCTTTTCACGAAAAAACATCTGCTGATAAATCAATCATCAAATAGCCCTACATTTTAAGTGATTCTCATGATGGACTAAATAAGGAAAAAAATTGGGAGCGCGCTATAATGCTTGCTTTTGGCTAGGCAAGAGTTTGAACTGATGTGAGTTACTCTTACCCAGAACTTATTTGTTTGAAATTTTTTGGTTGTTTCTAGGTATTGAACGGCCCATATTGAAAATGCGAGCCAGAATAATCCCAGCAGACACCCTCCCAAAACGTCGCTAAACCAGTGGACATTAAGGCATACTCTGCTGAAGCTCACCACAAACGTTATCGCAACAAAAAACGCGCCCAATGCTGCTTTTGCTTTCGGAGATTTCCAAAGTTGCCATCCGAAATATGTCAGCAAGCCGCAGAAAACTATGCTTCCTGCAGCGTGACCACTAGGGAAAGAAAAACCTGTGTCATACATTAACCCGTTTAGTGGTCTTGCTGAATGAACTAGCGTTTTGATTACTGAGACTATGGCAGCATCTCCACCCATTACTGCCAGCAACAACACGCTGTATTTGCTGTAATTCTTGTAGAAGAGAAACACGGCCAACAACAAGGAAATCGCAAGCAGTGCCGTTGTGTCGAAAACATAAGCAATTATCTCAGCTGTGGCAGTGAATGAACTTGTCTGAATTGATGCCGCCCAAGAATTTACATTTGCGTCTGTTGCAGTGAAGCTACTCTTCAAAAGAGCGACAAGCAAGAAGCTGACTAA
>CAYGYP010000258.1:0-3713 GCA_964354115.1 uncultured Candidatus Bathyarchaeia archaeon
CGGCTGGTGAGCAAGGGCCGGCTGGGGAGCAAGGGCCGGCTGGTGAGCAAGGGCCGGCTGGCGGGCCTTGGACATTGTTAACTACGCTTAGTCCGAGCGGAGTATGGACATTCACAAGTGGAACGCTGACATCGTATGATATGTTTTATGTTGTGATTAGAGTGTCTTGGTTGAGGACGGCTGGTGGAATTGACTCTATGTGCATGCAATTGAATGGGGATGGTGGGAGTGATTATCGTTGGGTGCAGATTAGTAGTGGATTGGCTCTGGGTAGTATGGGGCCGCAGACTAATATGAGGGTTACAGATACGATACCACAAGGCACTACGACTTACATTAATGCTCAATTGTGGTTGCCCGGGACCTTAGGGGCAATCAGCGTGCCGGTAACGGCTAAAGTAGGAACTAGCGTGATAGCGACTATGGAGTTGTTAAGGGGAACTTATGTAGCGGATGGGAATATTACGAGTTTTACGTGGTTTAGTGGGGGGGGGTCGAGTAATGTGGCGATTACGGGTAAAGTCCAAATCTGGGGCATGAATTTCTAGTGAGGGGCGGCTTTCCTCTCTTTATTTAACAATACTCCAGCGCCGGTAATGGGGGAAGATAGAGCGCACGTCCACGTTGAAAGCGCCGGCGCTCGGATGGTCAATCCACCCAAAGGTTACTTTAGTAATTCCTGTCCTCTTATCAAAATCCGGGACAAAAATAAGCTGGACAGCATCGCGTAAAACAAGGTCAAATCCCTTACCCTGGTGTGAAGTCGAGATAATAAGCAGATTCAAGTGTTCATCTTGCCAGGCGTCTAAAATATGCTCAGCCTGTGCTTTGTTCTGCCAGAAGCGGTGTGGGAACACTCTATCAATCTCGTCGAGGATAATAATCTCATCGCGGTGTTCTTCGTAGACTAACCGGCCAAAGTAGTCTCGGATGCCTTGCACAGTCAAGCCGACTGTATTCGGTAGGTCAACGAATTCCACGTTACCGGTAATGCGGCGCTGGTGGTCATAGGAATGTTTACAGGCCCACCAAACGGCAAGGCTGGTTTTGCCAAAGCTCTTGAAGCCGGTGATGTCTAAAAACACTATTTCCGTTCTCCGGTCGCTGATTGTGTAATCGCGGTCAAGGGTGATTCGTGTGCTTTGTTTGAGTAAATGAGTTTAAGCGCTTCCAGGGTATCGGTGCGCGCTCTGCCATGTTTGGCAAGCATATAGACTTCCAACCGGTCAGCCCATTTCTCTGTGAAAGCAAGTCCTAGAATATGGCCCATAGTGCGGAATTGAATCAAAAGTAAAATAAGCTGAGGGCTGAGGTTCTTATTGACGCCGCCGAAGTCTAAGAACTGTGCCGATGGGTCGCCGGTTGCCAGGCGCTGTAATTCGTCTTTGGTGCGGTCATAATAAGATTGTGTGGTCATTTCAGGAAGTCCATGTGCTTTAGAATATCCTCAAGCTCGGCTCGTTCTCGCTGTCGCTCTCTGTGTTGCTCAAGGGCGATGGCGGCAACAGAACCCAAGAATAGAGCGACAATGACCATCAGGCTCGCGAGTGCTATAATCGTAGCTAATCCCATTAAAATACCCCCTTGTAGTGAAAATCTAGGCCCTTAAAAGAGCCCAGCCATACTATTCCACCACCCAACATGGCTTTAGTCCCCTTCCCCGCCGACAGGGGTGGTTTGGGGTGCGGATAAATGCTGTTCTATCCGGGTCAATGTGTCATTCTGTATCTTTAGGGCCTTAGAACTCGAATAGCCAAAGTAAGTAGTAACCAGGGTTAAGACTAGCAGGGCAATAATGAGAATCTCACGCCATCCAAAGGGTGTCTCCGTGATAGCGGTAGCAAAGCTCTGACCAAAGTCAGCCTCAAGCCATGCTTTGATGTCCTCAACTGATAAGTCTTGGCGCTGGCCGGCTTTGCTGGTAAGTGTATAAGGTAAAGGCACAAGGTCACCGGCGTGGACATGATAAAGCCACCGGCCACGCCATCGTGGTCGTAATTCCTTGTTGTCGTCATAAACTAGAATGACATTGGTATCTGATTGTTTTGACTTCCACTCTATCTTTTCCATGCCAGCCGTAGTGTGTTTGACTTGGCCGGTGTATTGCTCAATGCGGTGCTGAAATTGCTCAAATACCCAGCAATATCGAGTATCCTCACGGAATCGCCAAACTTCTATATTGAGGTCGAGTCTATCCCAAATTATCTTGGCGATGAGTGTTAAGACTATGAGGCTGAATAGTAGAATGGGCCAAAGCATATGAACCTCCTCGTTTTCGTTTAGGCGTGGGTTGGTAGAATAGGCAACCGGAGCATTTGCTCTCGTTCCCATTCGCTACATAAACCTTGTAAATGTGGCATACCGGCTGAAATATGACACTGGTGCAGGTCATTCCTCCCACTCCTCACCGGCCGGTGTGGGGATAGGTGTTTGCTCAATACCGAGCCGCCTTTCGAGGGCTGGCAAGCTCCAATCTCTCATAGCTTGAGCCCAATAGGAATTCTTACCGAGTGAACGGGCTAGCCAGTATTTTTGCCGGCGTTCCTCTTTAGTTTGATGGGCGTTAACGAGGTTGCTACATTTGTGGGCGCTTTTCTTCGGGTCGTGAATGTAATCCGGCATGGTCTCCCCCTTTCAAAATTAAGATCACATAGCTATGTGAGATATGGAACATATGAGCTAAATTTCTCAAAGTCATGGCGGGGTGGTCATGGTGGTAGAGTCTCAAGCATCTGTCACGTTCGAGCTTTGCTAGGGGGGACTTCCTGTGGCGTTTCCGTTGCTGTTGTGGGCCAGTTAAGAGAGGGTAAGACGGGGGTGAGGGCAGAGGGTTGTCTTTGCCGCATTGCAAACAATGGAAGTAATCTGACTCATGAGGGACAAGCGCCTTGTGGAATTCCATATCACCGCCGCATTTTGGGCAAGCCTTGAGCTTCCAGCGCGGCGGCGCTTGCGTTCCAGTAGTGGGTTGTGATAAAATCTCTATTGTCAAGGGTGCGTTCCTTGACCGGTGGCGAGTCCTCCCGGAGCTATGCTAGTAGCTCTTAAATCCTACCCGCCACTAGGTCTCTTAACCTTACATAACTGCCATTGCCCGAACCGTTTCCTTGCTTTAGTTTTAGGCTTTATTGACATAACATATAAACTTCTACATCGATGCTCTAGGTGACAGCTACTTTAATTTCGGCCTATTCCAGTAGGGGCTATTACACTTAGCACAGTGGGAGGGCTTTCTCTTAAAACGAGGCCGCCACTCATGCCCGCACCTAGAGCATCGCAACACGCGAGTTCGCCGTGTCATATTGTGCCGCTCTCTAATTTTAAGACGTCCCAACCTCTAAAGCAAGGGCTTATCGGCAGGAGGGGTAGAACTAGGGGATACCTTTGCCAGTTTCAAGGCTTCCTTATAAGCCTTGTCTGCTGACCTAAGCGCAATTTTATAGGTTAGGTCAGCTTGCTCTACGACTTGCCTGTAGGTATCTCTGGCCTTCAAGACGGCCTCGGCATGAGCAAAGAGTGGGCTATTCTCCGGATTCTCCATGTAAACATTCTCCTTTCAGGCTATATAGGTCTATTTTAGTGCCTATATAGGTAATTGTCAAGTTACTAACCAACTACTAACCGAAAGTTTTGTGGGAATAGGCGTGGAATAGGCGGAATCGTGTAGTGCTACTAACCAAGTAGTAACCAAGAAGTGACCGCGGGGCGGGATT
>CAYGYP010000259.1:0-3689 GCA_964354115.1 uncultured Candidatus Bathyarchaeia archaeon
CGTCTACAGGGTTCGCTGCATAAGGTTCTGAAGCGGCGCAGTCTGATTTGTACGACGCCTTTTTTCGAGCTCCGTGCATGGCATACCTTCAAACAGCTCGATGATCCTTCAGCCAAAAAACATCGGTCATCAAATAGCAAGAATCTTTTTGATGCAGTTACGTGCCGATAACACTGTCTAATAGGTGTGTCCTGCTTACTGCTAAGGACAAAGCTGATAATTGCAGAAGCTTCAGATCCCTCATTCCATGAGTGCGACTATTTTGTACGCTGTTTCTCTGTCTAGATAAAAGCCTTTTCTCGATAGTCTTCTTGCGCCTAGCAGCATGAGAACGTCTGCGAGTGATACTGTGTTCGTGGCTTCGCGTAGATTTTTGAATCTAATGAACGAGACTTGACGCTTGTCTCCAACGAATTCCCTGTATTCCTGCTCCGACTTCAGAACGGATTCACTTCCATGTTTTTTCCACATTTCCAAGACATCTCCAACCTTCCGTTCAATGAACTCGGCGTGGCCTGCAATCTCAGCGACAGGTTTGGTCACATAAAACAGTATTATTGACGTTTGCTTAGGTGGAGCTTCCCCTCTTTGGACATATGACTGCGCGTGCTTTCCTTCGTGAAGATTGCGGCGAAATCTGTTCCACCATTTTTCCTTGGTCATCATGACAAAAGCGTATTTCCCGGTCATAGAATCACTTTGATTATGATCGTACACTTTGCAATTTAAGATTTATTAGACTCATGGTGGCCCGGTGGGCCGATTGCTTTAAATGTGAGTCTCCATCACTGGTAACAGCGAACCATAAAACCTAGCAAGCAACTGAGCAGACCTGCCACAAATGCATGTTTTGCGCAGATGATTCAGATGTACATGTTACAGGAACCTTTGCATATAACCGCGGTGAACGCTGCATTTTTCTCAGCGGAGGCCATAAGCCAAGAGGTCTTTCCCCGAGGATTCTAGTGACTATACATTTCTCAAGTTTTGACCCGAGGGATTTTATTGAAGGATGCCGCCGGTCTGCCTGTAAAAGAAGTTTTCGAAGTTTTCGAAACTTCAACAAAGGGACTAACCAGCGAGGAAGCCGGAAAAAGGCTTGCAAAATACGGTCCAAACATGCTGCTGGAAAAGAAAGGCATACCAGTCACCTACAAGTTTCTCGTACACCTAAAAGATTTGTTTAGCATCCTGCTGCTTTTTGCAAGTTTTCTCGCTGTTCTGGGCGGTATGTGGCAACTTGGCGCCATTATTTTGGCTGTAGTCTTGGTCAACACGGTTTTCAGTCTTTTCCAAGAATGGCGGGCTGAAAAAGCCCTAGAGACTTTGAAGCGGTGGATGCCAGAGTACGCAAAGGTCTTTCGTGATGGAGAATTGCGAAAGGTACTTGTAAAGGATCTTATTCCGGGCGATGTTGTAGTTCTGGAAGAGGGTGATCGGGTCCCAGCGGATGCTCGGCTGATCGAGGCATTTGACTTGTGGACAAATAACGTTCCCCTGACAGGTGAATCTGAGCCTCAGCCGCGAACAGCCAAGCCGACGAAGATCGTCGATAGTGCATATTTGGATGCGCCAAGTCTTGTTTTCATGAGCACAAGTGTTGCTCGAGGGCAAGGCAAAGCAGTTGTGATCAAGACGGGCATGAGCACAAGATTCGGGCAAATTGCCGGAATGACTCAGGAAATTGAAGACGAGCCGAGTCCTCTGCAGAAGGAAATCGCCTACACTGCGAAATATGATTTCATCTTAGCCCTAACTGTTGGAATCGTCTTTTTCCTTGCGAGCTTGATATGGCTTAAACTGAACTTTATCGGCAGCATACTTTTCATGATAGGCGTAATGGTGGCATGTGTCCCTGAAGGCTTACAGGTCACTGTGTCAAGTGCGCTTGCGATAAATGTTCTGAAGATGGTCAAAGAGAATGTTCTTGTCAAGCGATTGTCTGCAGTTCAAACGCTTGGCAGCGTAACCATCATATGCACTGACAAAACAGGGACCATCACTAAGGGTGAGATGACCGTCAAGAAGATATGGGTTCAAGGCAAAGTGGTGGAAGTTTCAGGAGTTGGCTACGCTCCAGAAGGTACATTCACCTATAATGGCAAAGCGCTTGAGAAGCACGAATCTTACGCGCTTGAAAAACTCCTTGAAATCTCAGCGCTCTGCAACACTGCCAAAGTTGAGCCACCTTCAGACCGACACAAATCATGGGACATCGTGGGAGATCCTACAGATGGAGCATTGTTCGTCGCCGCCTTGAAACATGGCCTAAACGTGCAGAACACGCTTGCACAGAAACCCATTGTCTACGTGGTGCCTTTCGATTCGAAAAGAAAAAGGATGACGACAATTCACAAGAACGGATCCGAAAGTTACGTGTATACCAAAGGTGCCCCAAGAAGCATTCTCTCCATATGTGACAGAATACTCATCGACAGTAAGATTGAGGATTTTGCTGGACAACATCTGCTTTCTGCTGAGGAGAAGATTCGTGAATTCGCAGGCGAGGGCTTGCGCGTGATGGCCATCGCGTACAAAGAGTTGGGTGGAAACGGCGGGTTGAAGGGCAAAAGTGTTGAGAAAAACATGATTTTCGTCGGACTTGCAGCCATGAGAGACCCTCCACGCCCAGAAGTCAAAGAAGCAGTAAGACTAGCGAAACAGGCTGGAATAAGGACAGTAATAATAACAGGAGATTATGGCCCAACAGCGCAGGCCATTGCCACTGAAGTCGGTATCGTAGGTCCGGAAAATAGCCGAGTAATACGCGGAGTAGACTTGGAAGCGAAGACTGATGAAGATATCTTTGAGGAGGTCGAGAGAGGCGACGTTATTTTTGCCAGGGTTTCGCCTGAGCAGAAACTCAGGATAGTCAAAGCTGTCAAGAAGCACGGCGAAGTCGTCGCCGTCACAGGCGATGGTGCAAATGATGCTCCATCGTTGAGGGAAGCAGATATTGGAGTAGCAATGGGGGCTTCCGGAACAGACGTTGCCAGGGAAGCTGCAGACATGATTTTGCTCGACGACAGTTTTGCCTCAATAGTCAAAGCAGTCGAGTCTGGACGAGCAATCTATGAGAATCTGAGAAAATTCATCGTCTACGTTTTCTCGCACAATTGGGCAGAACTGATTCCATACGTACTCTACGCATCGTTGGGGTTGCCACTTCCACTTCTCGTCGCACAAGTCTTAGCGATAGATCTAGGCATAGACGTCATACCATCTTTGGCATTAAGCCGCGAACCGGTAGAATCAGGCATCATGCAAGAACCGCCGCGAAGCGTCAAGGAACGGTTGTTCAGTGGCGGAGTCTTCCTGCGTTCGCTATACGTAGGATTGATCATCTCGGCCGGAGCAATGTACGGCTGTCTCAACGCTTGGTCTCAGGGTGGTTGGCACCTTGGAATGCTGGAAAATCAAATCAGCAACAGCGTCTACCTAAAAGGCACAACGATGACTTTCGCCGGCATAGTAGTAGCCCAAGTTGGAAACGTCCTTGCAAGCCGAACAAACAAGGTCTCGGTCTTCAAAACGAGTCTCAAGAGCAACAAGTGGATCTGGCTTGGCATAGCCTCCCAAATATCGATTCTATCGGCAATTGTCTACATACCACTTTTGCAAGGATTCTTTGGTACAGCTGCCATAGGGCTAACGGATTGGGCTTTTTTGGCACTCCTCGCTTGCATGGT